>NZ_CP089974.1:1213263-1516579 GCF_030177935.1 Moraxella haemolytica | reverse complement strand
TAGTGGTGCAACTAAGCCTTTTTGAGCGTTTTCTACGCTGATGTCATTGGCGGCTTGGTGAGCGCTTTTTAGCGTTTCAATGTTATCAAACAGTGCTTTTGTCAGCTTATAAACATCATCATCACTCATGTCTGAACGAACCACTAAAGCATTTAAGATGGCAGCAGTTGGTATGGCAGTCTCGTTGCCATAGGTGTTAGCAGGGATATCCATTGGGATAAAGAAGGTTTTATCTTTGGCGATCTCTTGAAGTTTGTCAGCAGGTACACCGACAATTTGTAGATCAAAACCTTGCTGTAGTTCCATCAGTGATGAGTTTGGTAGACCGCTGGTTAGGAATGCTGCGTCTAGTTTGCCAGATTTTAGGCCATCGGCAGCTTCTGCATAGCCTAAATAGTCAACTTCGATGTCATCATAAGTGATGCCAAATCCTTTAAGTAGGGCACGAGTAGCTACTTCAACACCAGATCCTTGAGCACCAACGGCGATTCGCTTGCCTTTTAAATCCTCAATAGACTTAATGCCAGAAGCACCAGAAGCGACAATTTGTACATAATTTGGGTATAGGCTTGCGATTTGAGAAATGCCTTCAACATTGGTAACAAATTTGTTTTGACCATTGACTGCATCGCTTAAAGCATCACTCATGACGAATGCCATCTCAAGTTTCTTTTGAGACAACAGATTGATGTTCTCAACCGATGCTCCTGTGGTTTGAGTTTTGGCATTGACACCAAAAGTCTTGGCATAATACTCGGTCAATGCTGTACCAATGATGTTATAAGGACCTGATGCACCGCCTGTACCTACAGTTACAAATTTAGTTTCCAATTTATCGCTTTGTACAGCTGCTGTTTGGTCTGCTTGTGGTTCGGCTTTGTCATTACTGCAACCACCAATTAGCATGGCAGATAGTCCTAAAGAGACCGCTAGCGTTAAAGATTTGAGAGTTACTTTCATGTGCTTTCCTTGAGTTTTGGTTGTGATTGGTGGCACGCTTTGCCACCAAGATTTGTTGGATATAACCAACCGAAAGTATAACTAATTGATAAAATCTTTTCAATGGATTGAGAGAGTAATCCATCATCTAAGTATGGAGTAAGCTTCTTTGTTGATTTTGTTAATCAAAGAGATGGCTTGGTTTTCTTGCTCTTTGTAGGCAGCGACTTCATCGGTTAGGGCTTGGATTTGGTCGTACAATTCTAGGCAGGCAAGTACCAAAAGTTCTTCGTTATTTGGGTTTTTTCCTGTGATTTCTCGGCGAATGTTACGGATTTTTTCGTTGAGTTGTTCGGCGTTTTTTTCTAGAGATTTGATGGCATCAGTTGGGCAGATGATGCGATGCGGTGTACCTGCAATACTGATATGCACAGGCTTGTACTGGGTCGGTTCTTTTATGATAAGCTCAGCGTGATTTGGAGTGGTGGTTGTCATTATTGTTCCTTTATAAAATCTAAAATTGACAAAATGGGACTAGCTGTCGATTTTGGTTAGCCATTCTTGAATGATTTCGGCACGAGAGATGGCAAGGGCATTTTTGTCTTTTAATTCTTGATTATAGGCATTTAAAGATTGGTTTTGTTCAATCAGTATCTCAATCTGTGCTTGCAGAGCATTGCGAGATTGTTCTAGGGTATTGGCACGATCGATTTGTTGTTCAAGTTCTTGGTTGGTTTTATCTAAGCGTAATTGTAAATCGCTGATGAGAGCAGGTTTGGTGTCATTGGCAATTTTATGCTTTAGGTTGGCAAGTTCGGTGGCAGTAACCGTGTGTTGCTTTTTCATCTCTACGATGGTTTGCTCAAGGGCTTGTAATTGGGCTAGCATAAATTTTCCTTATGGTGAGAGTATGGCAAGCGCGATGTCTTGCTTTTTTATAAACTATATTATCGCCATCAGTTTGGGTGCTGTCAAACTATTTTGTATGAAAAAATGTTATAATGGCAACTTTAACCAATATCGCCCAACAATATCGCATGGACGATAAAGTGGGCGGTGTATTATTGGACGAATTTTTGTCAATAAACCACAATAAATAGCGAGTAACAGATGAGTGATTTTTTATCAGGTTTTGATGATTGGATGGAAGCACTTGCCGATTGGACAGATGTCTCTATTAGTGAGTTGCATGGGATTATGACAGGTGTGATGACCGTGTGTCATGCTACCGATGAAGAAGGTTGGGCAAGATTGCTTGAAGAGCTAAGTTTTGCTCCGCCTAGCGAAAAAGCACTGGCACTACTAACTGAGTATGCTGAAGATGTCAGCTTTGCCCTAAAAGATAAAGACGATGCTTATGGCTACGAACCGCTCGTGCCTGATGATGAGCATGATTTGGCCAAAAGAGTGTTAGCACTTAAAGACTGGGCAGGTGGTTATATCACAGGTATTGGTGTGGCGGGAGTGAGTCTATCGGCAGAAGAAAGAGAGATTATCAAAGATTTATCTCAAATCGCCGCTATCCGCTTAGATGATGAAGAGAGCTTTGAGGGTGGTGAGGAGATGTGGCTACATTTATTTGAGTTTGCTCGTATGGTGCCTGTCAGTCTTGCGGTAAGAAAGCGTGTTGATGTGATGAGTCTGCCCATCATTAAAGGGTTGGATATTCACGCTAAAACCGCCAAAGAGATTGCTGCTGATAAAGCAGATATCTTTGTTGACGCCATGTCGCAAAAACAATAGGGCGATTTAGACAGTCATAAGCCGACCAGATATAGCCAGATGGTTATCATAAGTTATGTTGAACAAATTATGCTAAAATAGCCAGTTTGCCACAATATTACCATCTGCTTTCGCTATTTTTTGGCTGCTGTTTGGCTGATATCAATAATAAAATTTTACCCAAATCATCATGCAAATCATCTCATTAGACTTATCTTCTCCTGCTGTACTGCCACCCATCGCCTTAACGATTGGTAATTATGATGGCGTGCATCTTGGGCATCGGTCTATGATAAGGCTTTTGTTACAGACGGCTCGCCAAAATAATCTGGCATCGGCCATCATGGTTTTTGAGCCACAACCAAGAGAGTTTTTTTGTGCCGATAATCCGCCGCCACGCTTATCAAGTTTGGCAGAAAAAGCACTGATGATGTCGCAACTTGGTGTTGATTATTTAATCGTGGCAAGATTTGATGACAAGTTTCGCTCGCTATCTGCTAGGTGTTTTGCCAATCTTTTGACAGCATTAAATGCACAGTGTTTGGTGCTTGGCGATGATTTTCGTTTTGGGCATGATAGAGCAGGTGATGCAGATTTTTTAAGGGGTTTGGGATTTGGTGTGGATAGCCTACCTACTGTGATGACAGGTGATAAGCGTATCAGTTCTACGGCAGTACGAATGGCACTTGCCAAGCAAGACTTGCCTTTTGCTAAAGAGCTACTTGGGCGAGATTATGCCATTACAGGGCAGGTTGTACATGGCGATAAAATAGGACGCACGCTAAATTTTGCGACCGCCAATATTGCCCTAAATCGTCCTAAGCCTGCATTGCTGGGTGTCTATGGGGCGGATGTATTTGTCATGAAAGGTGGCAAGAAGGCAGATTGGGGTGAGTTTGGTTTATCAGGTGGTGTGGCAGGCGTGCATGAGGGTAGCTTATTTGGTGCGGTGAATGTTGGTATGCGACCAACCATCAATGGCAAAGAATACCGTCTTGAGGTGCATTTGCCCAAGTTTGCTGGGGATTTGTATGGTCTGACCTTGCAGGTGGTCTTTTTGACTTATCTACATGGCGAAAAAAAATACGGCAGTCTAGAGCTATTAAAAGCGGGCATTGCTGATGATGTATCAGCACTTTTGGCGTGGCGTGATGCGGTGGCTTGAGGTTTTTTAATTGCTATTTTAGATGTCTTCATCAAAAATAAAAAACGCCTAATTATTAGATAATCAGGCGTTTTTTAAGATGATGTATGTAAGATAAAACCTTACTTTGACATGGCATCTTGATGTAGGCGAGTGTTTAACTCATCGATGGTCAGCGACCAGACAGCATCTAGCTTATATTCTTCTTTTAAAAAATTGCGTTGGCGTTCGGTCCAAAAAGGTGCTTCAATTAACTGCACTTCTTGGGGTAGTTGATTGGTGCAGACAAATGCTTCAATGGCTTCATCTGAGCTATCAAGACCTAACTGCTTAAACAGTTCGTTGATGGTATAGTCAATATCACCTAGCATGACTTTCTCCTTAATCTGAGGTTATTTGGTTGTCCATTTAGCCTTAAATGGGTTAGCTCGACATAAGCACGACTTCGCCTATACTGATTGTTTGATTATAGCACGATTGTTTGATTGCATTGCATATAAATATTGCTTAAGTGTAGGCATTTCATTGCGGTTTGTTCGCTATCAATGCGTTAATTAGCCTAAAACTTCTACCAAATCGCCCTCAACCAAGTGCATACTGATGGCGTGCGTGATGTGAATATTGACAAATTTGCCGAGCAGTTCATCACCAGCTTTAAAGATGACTGAGCGAGTATTATCTGCTGTGCCATGCAAGTAGCCATCACGGCGGTTAGCACGCTCTTCGACCAGTACACGCACCGTCTTCCCAACCATTGCTGCCGTCTTGGCAAAAGTAGAATGTTTAATGACTTCTTGAAATTCAGCCAAGCGTGCTTTTTTGGTGTCAAGGCTGACATCATCAGGCAAATCCGATGCAGGTGTACCTGGACGCTTTGAATAAATAAAACTATAAGAATGGTCAAAATCTAGCTCTTTGGCAAGCTGCAAGGTGTCATTAAAATCCTCATCTGTCTCACCTGGAAAACCGATGATAAAATCGCTAGACAGATGCAAATCAGAGCGAATCTGTCTTAGTTTTGCGATTTGATTGACATAAACATCGATGGTGTGATTGCGTTTCATTGCTTTTAAGATATTATTTGAACCGCTTTGCACAGGCAAGTGCAGATGAGAGACTAGCTTTGGCAGTACTTTGTAAGCATCGATGATGTCATCGGTAAATTCAAGTGGGTGGCTTGTGGTGTAGCGAATGCGTTCGATGCCGTCAATGTGCGACACATAGTGAAGTAGCTCGCTAAAACGGCAAATCGTGCCATCGTCCTTTTCGCCACGGTAGCCATTGACATTTTGTCCAAGCAGATTGATTTCACGCACACCTTGCTCGGCAAGGCTATCAATTTCGGCTAAGACATCGTCAAGCGGACGAGACAGCTCTTCGCCACGAGTATAAGGCACAACGCAAAATGAGCAGTATTTTGAACAGCCTTCCATAATGGAGACGAATGCCTTATAGCCATCAACTTTTGGCTCGGGCAAAAAGTCAAATTTTTCAATGCTTGGGAATGATACATCAACCACGCCAATGCGGTTTTTTGGGGTTTCTATGGACTGCTTGGTGGATTGTTCGTATAATTCTGGCAGGCGATGCAAGGTCTGCGGTCCAAAGACCATGTCCACATATGGGGCGCGTTTTTGGATATTATCGCCTTCTTGGCTTGCTACACAGCCACCCACGCCGATGACAAGATTGGGATTTTTTTCTTTTAATTTACGCCATCTGCCCAGCTCGGAGAATACTTTTTCTTGTGCCTTTTCACGAATTGAGCAGGTATTCATGATTAGCACATCGGCTTCGTTGATGTCTTTTGTGATTATCATGCCGTGTGATTGCCCTAACACATCGCCCATCTTCTCGGAGTCGTATTCATTCATCTGACAGCCTTGGGTTGCGATGAACACTTTTTTGGCGGTGCTTGGGGGGTGTGCGGTACTCATTGCCACAGGTGTGGTTTTTTGGGTGGTTGAGTGTGATGCTTTTGGATTGAAGGTAGCAACGGTCATGGTTTTCTCCAAGGGTTTGCTGGCAATGCGTCAGTGTTAAATTCATTATTATATCATGCTTTGGGTGGTGGTAGGGATTTTTTGTGAATGATGGTGCGAAATTGTGGCGATTTGATGCTTGGGTTGGTAAAATGGTCAAGTTGTCAAAGTGATGGCTAAAATTGGTCAAGATTTCATCATATTTTGGTTAAACTGAGTGAATTTTACAACTTTTATACATGGTTGTTAGGTGAGTTTGTTAGGCTATGCCAATTGCATCTGCTTGGATTTTTATTCATTGGGCTGCTGGATTTGGGTAGAATTAATGCCCAGTTTCTAAGATGTGTTTAATATTTAAAATTGTAATTTTTACGGTCTTTAATAAAAAGGGTGCTTGCAATGACATTAACAAAAAAACATGAATCAATCGCCTTTATATCCGTGCTTTGCGGTCTGATGATGCAGGTGGCGTGTGCCCAAGATGATGTCAACGATGGCAGTATTTATCAGTTCATTGAGGCTGAACGCCAAAAATCAAACCCTGCCGCCTTATATCAATATGAGCAGAGTATGCAAGGTACGCTGTTTGCCGCTTATCCTGAATATTGGCGTTTGAATTACAATCTATCATCACAAGAACCGCAGACGGTGAATAACTTTGCAAATAAGTATCAAGGTCATGTCATGGCGGAAAAATTGGCAGCTGACTACGCTGAGACGAAGGCTCGTAAAGGCGATTATTCGGCTGTGCGTGAGGTGGCAGGATCTATTGAAAACGCTGATGCTTCTGAGGCGTGTGCGATTGCACTTGGTCATAATCAAGGCAGTGAGTCATATCGGGCGTTGGAGCAAAAACCCAATATCTGGCTCAATACTTATAACACCAGACATTCTTTGTGTGAAAAATTAGCCAATGAAATGGCACAAAACTCTCGTATCAATCGCACCGACCACCATGAGCGACTCATTCGCATGATGCGTATCGACCGCCGTCAGTTATCTAGTCGTCAAGCACCGCTAGATAAAGCCAGTGAGATTTTAAGCCTGTCTTTTCGTTTGGGATTGCCCATTTCTTTTGAGATTTTGCGAGGCATTGCTGATAACCCAAATGGCTTTTTTGGGCAATTTAGCACGCAAGAATACAGCGAGGTGAACCAGTATCTTTATGTTTATGCCATCAGTCAGCTTGCCCATCGTTCGTATAATGAAGCCATCTTGCAGTTAAATTATGACATCAGCCAAGATAATGCCAGAGCCAATAAACTGCTTTCTGACATGGCAAGGCGTTATGCTTATCGTAGCATTGCGGTCAAACGCATGAACATGAATACTGATGATGGCTTTAGTGTGGATGCGGTACATTGGTTTAGAGCCAGTATGGGAGAGCCTTTTAATCTAGAAGAAGCAGAAGACTATGCACAAGCGGCGATTTATTTTGGTCAGTGGCAAGATGTTATTTTGGCGATTGGTCAGATGAATGCTGTGCATCAGGGCGAACGAGTATGGCAATACTGGTTGGCTCGTGGATACGAACAAACAGGTAAGCAAGCAGAAGCACAACGCATCTATCAAGCCTTATCTACAGGTGTTGATTATTATGGATTGCTTGCTAAAGACAGGCTTGGGCAAAGACTAAGTTTATCGGAGATAGGTGGCAATACTTTGCCGAACATCAGTCGCCAAGATGCTTGGCGTGTGATGAATAATCCGCATTTTGCTCGTGCCTTTATCATGATGGATAATAATGTCAATCCAGAACACATTGGTCGTGAGTGGAATTGGGCGGTCAAAAAAGCCAGAGATGCCAATGACAATACGCTAACCCTTGCTGCTGCTAAGCGTGCACACGATATGGGAGAGTATCACCGCAGTATTTATGCCATTGACAATATGCCAAACCTAAGAGCTGCAGCACTATCACACCCTGTGCCTTACCAAAATAGTGTGATGGCATATAGTCGTAATGTTGGTATTTTTCCTGAGTGGGCGTATGGCATCATGCGTCAAGAGAGTCGTTTTCAGCCAAGTGCACGCTCAGGCGTGGGGGCAGGGGGATTGATGCAAATCATGCCAGATACCGCCAAGATGATTGCTCGTAAGATTGGTGCTAGTGGTGATGCCAAAGACCCAGATACCAATATTCGTTACGGTACTTGGTATCTGTCGGATAAGATGCGTGATTTTAATGGGCAAATCGCCCCTGCTACCGCCGCCTATAATGCAGGCACAACACCTGCCAGAAAGTGGCTACCGGCACATGGTACGATCGCTGCTGACCAATATGTTGAAGCAATTCCATACGCTGAGACTCGTGATTATGTCAAGCATGTGATGGAGAACGCCACGATTTATGGAGTGTTATTGGGTAATAATATGCCCATCTCTGAACGCATGGGGGTGGTGTCGCCACGCTATTGATATCGGTAGTTGATGACGGCATACTAATTTTGATAAAAATAGCCAAAATTTATTTAAAAAATAAAGCGGTTTTGGCTTTGCGATTTGCCATCAAAAGTGCTACACTAAGACAATTTTGTGATTTTTGAAATGGTTTTGAAGTTACAAAATTACCCAAAATTCACTTTTTCTATAAAAAGGATAATGTCATGAGCAAACAACCTGTCCGTGTTGCGGTAACTGGTGCCGCAGGTCAAATTGGTTACAGCCTACTATTTCGTATCGCATCAGGTGAGATGCTTGGTAAAGACCAGCCTGTGATTTTACAACTTCTAGAAATTCCTAATGAAAAAGCTCAGCAAGCCCTACAGGGCGTCATTATGGAGCTTGATGACTGTGCATTCCCACTACTGGCTGATGTGATTGGTACAGATGACCCAAATGTGGCGTTCAAAGATGCTGATTATGCACTATTGGTTGGTGCAAGACCCCGTGGTCCAGGCATGGAGCGTGCTGACCTACTTCAAGAAAACGCTAAGATTTTTACTGTGCAAGGTAAAGCTCTAAATGATGTGGCTAGCCGTGATGTGAAAGTATTGGTTGTGGGTAACCCTGCTAACACCAACGCTTATATCGCCATGAAGTCAGCACCAGATCTACCTGCTAAGAACTTCACTGCCATGCTACGCTTAGATCACAACCGTGCTTTAACTCAAGTAGCGAAGAAGGTTGGCAAACAAGTCAAAGACATTAAAAAACTTACCGTTTGGGGTAACCACAGCCCAACCATGTATGCTGACTACCGCTATGCAACCATTGACGGTGAATCTGTAAAAGACATGATTAACGATCAAGAATGGAATGCTAATACTTTCTTGCCTACTGTTGGTAAGCGTGGTGCAGCAATTATTGAAGCTCGTGGTCTGTCATCAGCCGCTTCTGCTGCTAATGCTGCCATTGACCATATGCGTGATTGGGCACTTGGCACAAATGGTGAGTGGGTAACAATGGGTATCCCATCTGATGGTTCTTATGGTATCCCAGAAGGTGTCATGTTCGGTTTCCCTGTAACTACCGAGAATGGCGAATACACCATCGTTCAAGGTTTGGAAATTGATGAATTTAGCCAAGAGCGTATCAACATCACGCTAAATGAGCTAGAAGAAGAGCGTGCAGCCATTGATCATCTATTCGGTTAATTTTGCTCTGCAAACAAAAAACGCCCCTATAAATGGGGTGTTTTTTGTATTATTAAATGCGACTTTTCATACAATTTTTACAGAGTATGCTGATTTTATAAAAACTTGGCACTTGCTGTATTGGACATAAAAAACCGCCCAAGGATTTTTTGGGCGGTTTTGGGGTTAGTTACCGGCGGTAAAACCACCATCAAGATTTAAATCAAAACCAGTAACAAAGGACGACTCGTCAGAAGCAAGATAAATGATTGCGTTGGCGACATCATCCAAGCTACCCAAACGCCCTAAAGGTACAAAACTCTCAAGCGATTTGATTTGCTCATCGCTATATACTGATTCTAGCATGGGTGTGCGAACATAAGAAGGGTTGACGATGTTTACACGGATATTATCCCCTTTTTTGGCAAAATCCATCGCTGCTGATTTACACAGCAGTCGTACAGCTCCTTTGGAGGTGCTATAAGGTGCAGCGCGGCTTAGTCCCAAAATACCTGACATAGAGGCGATGGTAACAATAGAGCCACCGCCATTTTGACGCATGGCAGGAGCAACTGCTTTGATGCCTAAAAATGGACCTTCGACATTTAAGGCGAAAGATTTTTTTAAATCTTCTAAACTACTGTCTTCAATTGGCTTAGAGATGACAATACCGGCACTATTGACCAGTACATCGAGCTTGCCAAAAGTGGTAATGGTCTGTTCCACCAGTGATGCCCATGAAGTTTCACTGGTTACATCAAGTGGTATGAACACTGCCTTACCATCATTTGCAAGAATCTCTTGTTCGGTTTGAAGTCCTGCCTCTTTGTTAATATCAGCGATGACGACAGATGCTCCTTGTTCGGCAAAAGCTTTGGCGGTATAAGCACCCAAGCCTGAGCCTGCACCTGTGATGATGGCAATTTTGTCTTGTAAACGCATGACTATCTCCTTGATTTTATGAAAAGGTGGTAAGATTGCCACCTTGGTATGATGCCGACTATTTTGGCATTGCTTTTGGTTTGGTTATTAAGATTTTTTCATCAAATAATCAGCAATCGCTTGATAAGCAGGTAGCGACCAAGGGTCGTTATGAGCATTGCTTGCCACAGGGTTGGATGAAAAACGAACAATGACCATTTCGGCTTTTGGGTCAATGTAGATGGCTTGACCATGAATACCACGAGCCATATACGCACCATTGTCATTGTGTGTTACCCACCACATATTACGATAGCTCCAGCCTTTTAGGTTGGGGTAGCCACCTGTGGCAAATTTGGCACGATCGCCACCACGCATGGTGTCAGCCACAACTTCTTTTGCAATGATTTGTTTGCCGTTAAATTGTCCGCCATTTCGCATCATTTCGCCAAACTTTGCCATATCACGCAGATTCATACTCATGCCACCGCCTGCAAAAGGAATGCCAGCACCGTCAATCTGCATATAGCCATCGACATTTGCCCCCATTGGCTTAAAGAATCGTTCCGAGAATAGCACATCCACACTCTTGCCTGTGGCACGAGCGATGATCCAAGCCATGACATCAGTATTTACGGTTTTGTATTCAAATCCTGTGTCGTGCGGGCGTGTCTCTTTTTCCACTGTTGTTAAGAATTCATAGGTATTTTTTGGACCATCATAGTCTTTTTCTTGCAGACCAGGTGTGGTTGCTTTACCAAAAGCGACAATCTCTGCATCAGGGTCGGCATAGTCTTCACTATAATCTAGTGATGCGGTCATATCAAGCACTTGACGCACGGTAGCATCTCCCCATGCTGAGCTTGCAAGTTCTGGCACATAGTGAGTGACAGGCTTGGTGTCATCAATCACGCCTTCATGAATCAGCTGAGCGGCAAGCGTGCCTGTAAAACTTTTGGTAACTGACATGAGCAGGTGTGTGCCATCAATGGGGTTGTAGGCATTGTTAAAGGTCTTGTCATAGACGATACGACCTTTGTGTAATACTATCATTGAATCGCCATAGACTTTGCGAGCAAAAGCATCTTCTACGGTCAAAGGCTGGCGTTGGTCTTTGGGTAAAAACTGTGGGGTGAACATGATTTTGCCAATGTTGTCATCAATCGCAGTCGGAAATTGATATTGCCCTTCACGAGCAGCGGAGACAACCTTAGTGGGGGTGATACTGCGAACATTGCTAAATGCCCAACGGATTTGAGGAAATTGTTGTGCATTGGCAAGATTAACGGTTTTATCGGCAGGTGGTGGAAACCCTTGCATGATACCAAGTGTGATGGGGTCAGATTGTGTGCCGTCTAATTGGGCTGATGTGTTTGAATTGGCCATAACTGAAGTCGCTGAAAATAAGATTGCGGTTACAATGGAAATTTTGGTTAATTTAAAGTGCTTCATGAATTTTATCCTAATTATTACGATGTGTATTTAAACTTAATCAATGTATTGACTACGAAGATTTAGTTGCATCAATAATGAAATTGTCAACATAGAATGTTTTTCATCTTTTAATAATATAGAATAAATATTGATGGATTACAAATATGAACCGTAGATTTTTGTTGGGAGTGAGTGAAAGGACTAACAGACTTGTTGCACCCATTGCAACAATCATTCTGATGGTTTGGTTTATGCTGTTTGATGGCGTGATAATAAAAAGCACCGAATATCTCGATGCTTTTTATTGTATTGATAAGGAGATTAAAATTCCCCAGTGATTGACCAGCCGTTGACCAATGGGTAGCGACGCTCTCGACCGAATGATTTTTGACTGATTTTGGTGCCGATTGCCCCTTGACGGCGTTTGTGTTCGGCATTATCCACCATGTGTAGCACTCTTTCTACTAAATTGGGTTCAAAGCCTGTCGCACAGATTGCCTTATAACCCAAATCTTCATCGATATACATACGCAAAATGGCGTCCAGAACTTCATAATCAGGCAGGCTATCTTGGTCGGTCTGACCTGGGCGTAACTCGGCAGATGGGGCACGAGTGATGACACGCTCAGGAATGACAGGATTGTCTTCTAGGCGGTTGCGGTAGTTGGCTAGACGGTATACATCGGTCTTATAGACATCTTTTAGCATATCAAAACCACCAACCATATCGCCATATAGCGTTGAATACCCAACAGCATTTTCAGATTTGTTACCAGTACTGATGACCATATGCCCAAATTTATTGGATAATGCCATCAAAATAGTACCACGAGCACGAGCCTGCAGATTCTCTTCAGTGCTATCAGGAGCACTGTTGGCAAGCAGTGGTGCAAGTGTGGCTCTAAGCCCTTCTACTGCATCATGAATTGGGCAAACGGTGTACGAAACATTTAAGCGAGCAGCTTGGGTAGCGGCATCTTCAAGGCTCATATTGGAGGTAAATTCATAAGGCATCATCACGGCATAGACTTTATCCGCACCCAAAGCATCAACCGCCATACACAAGGTTAATGCACTGTCAATACCGCCTGATAAACCGACAATCACGCCTTTAAAACCAGAGCGATTGACATAATCACGCAGACCAACAACCAAAGCCTGATACATTTCAGATTCTTCGGATAAAACAAGCGGAGCTTTTAATTGTTCATCAAAACGCTTGGTTTTTGGGTCAAACTGTGCCATGATGAGCTGATTTAAAAATCTTGAGCCTTCGTGAGCAACACTACCATCTGCCTGAACCAATAGCGAACCGCCATCAAAGACGATGTCGTCTTGAGCACCGACAGTGTTGGCATAGATGATGGGTAGTTCGTGCGTTTTGGCGTGGCATGCCAAAAGCTCTTTGCGTTTTTCTTGTTTGCCTACTTCAAAAGGTGAAGCGTTAATAACCACGACCAAATCCGCCCCTTCTTCTTTCAAGGTGGCGATGGGTTTGTCGTGCCAAATATCTTCGCAAATCAACAGTCCAATGGTCGCTCCTTTATAATCAAACAAGACCTGATTATAGCCTTTATTAAAGTAGCGATGCTCATCAAAAATACCGTAATTGGGCAGGCATTGCTTATGATAAAAGCCTTTTTGGCTACCACCTTGCAAAATCGCCGCTGAGTTAAAAGTACCGTGCTGGTCGATGTGTGGATATCCTAAGATGATGACAATGCCGTCAATTTTGGCCAGTTCGTTCATGGCGAATTTAACTCGTTCAGACAGCGTGGGACGCAGTAGCAAATCTTCTGGCGGATAGCCAATCAAAGACAGTTCAGGAAAGATGACGATATCTGCCCCTTTGCTTTTAGCATCAAGGGCTAAAGCACTCATCTTTTTGACATTACCGGCAATATCACCTACCCAAAAGTTGGTTTGCATGATGGCAAAGGTAATATTGCCTGGCGGTGTGCCGGCACTTTGGATAGACATTTCGTGGTCTAAGGTTTTTGTTTTTGACATTGTTATAATCCTAATTTAACAAATTTTCAGTCCAATACGCCATGGCGTAATTTGAGTATGAATTGCAATCAGATGATATTGGTAAATGACTCTCGCTGTGTCTGTCGCTACTAAAAAGTTTGACAGTGCCGACGCATCAGCCAAATATGATGCTAGATTCCTTGGCATACCTTAGTATAGCACAATAATTACGCTTTTGGCGTTTTTGGTCGGGTTTTATGGTATAGTAATATTTATTTAAAAATTTTAATCATTATTGGGACAGTGTATGTTTGCGTTTATTGTCAATGTCATCATTATTTTGATTGTGATGAAGATTTTTTTTAAGTTCATGTATCCTAAGCCACCTAAAGAGTTTTTTGCCAAAAAAGGTGATGATATTAGTATGCGTATCTGCAACCACTGCGGTCATTCGCTTGCGACCTATCGAGGTATCTTGGAGCAAAATGGTGGTCAAGATGATGGCGAGCGGTTCTTTTGTAATGATGAGCATCGAGAGGCATATCTAGAGCAATTAAGACGCCTGCCAAATCAGAATGGCTAGGATAAAGAGAATGCTTTATCTAAATCAGTATAGTCTTGATTATTGTGGGTAAGGGATTGACCATGTTTAGTGCATTTCGTCATGCTTTGACATCCATCAATATCTATCGCACCAGCACACCTTTGATTGGCATAGAGATTGGTGCATCCACGGTGCGATTAGTGGTTCTGGAGCGACATCACAAAGGATTTCTTGTTAAAGCCTTTGGGGTGGAGTCTTTCATCAGAGATGGTGATGAGATGAATGTGGTGGCGGTGGGCTCGGCACTGTCTCGATTATTGATGCGGTGTGGTGTGTCATCAGGACAGGTAGCGATGGTGTCGCCTGCACCCATCATGACTCGCCTGCTTGTTTTGCCCATAGGATTAAGCGATGATGACATAGATTTGTATATTCGCCTAGAAGCTCGCCAGTATATTTCTCATCCACTTAATGAGGTTGGTTTTGACTTTTGGGTGGTGGGTGCTGACGAGACCGGATTGCATGTGCTATTGGTGGTCATGCGTGAGCAGATGATTGATGAATGTGTAGAAATTGCTCTTGGCTGTGGACTTGAGTTAAATGTGCTTGATGTACAAGAGTACGCTTTGGCAAGAGGTCTTAGTCATACGGTACAGACCTTGATGGGTCATGTTTGTGTACTGCACATTGATGATGTTAAGACGCATTTGTATGCAGTGCAGATTGAGCCAGATGGTGTATTTGTAGGATTTAATCATCACAAAGAACACCTAAATGCCACCAATACGCTTGATGACATATATGGCAACAAAGATAAAACCAAGCTGAGTGCTAAGCCGAGCAAGGTAATAGGTCAAGAGAATGGCGATGATGAGAATGGTGATGTGGGCATGGATTTTGATACTTTTTTGCAGTTGCACCGCAAAGATTCGTTCATTCAAGATGATGTGAAGTTGCACCAGTTGCCATCTGATGACCATGCCAAGCAGATGGTAACTCAAACTTACGAAATTCGTTTTGATGGGGGTAGGGTGTCTGATCAAGCAGGGTGTCATGATGGACAGACGCCAGTTTGTGATTTGACAGATTGGACAACACAATTAGATACTCCGGCAAATCCATCATGCCAAGATAAAGCACAAAAGCTATTAAAGATACTCACCGCCCATGAGTCAAGTGTGCAAATGAATACAGATATGGTGATATTATCCGGACTGGCTGATGAGTCGTTGGTGCAAGAATTTGCTCGTATTAGCCATAAGTCTGTACAGCTTGCCAACCCATTTGTTCATATGGATGTTGCTTACCCTTTGGGTGATGACAGCTTATCGCTGTTGCCGTCCTTGGTGGTGGCGTGTGGTGTAGCGATGCGAGCAGATGAAGGAGTGGTGTGATGAATACCATACCAAAAATAAATCTGTTGCCATGGCGACAGCTACGCCAATTAAAACAAAACGAGCAATTTCGGCGATGGTTGCTTGCAGCATTGGCATTGTCATTGTTTGCTGTGTTTGGCACTTATGTTTATCATAAACAAAATTTGAACCATCAGCAGGCAATCAATGATGATATTTTGGCTCGCATGGGCATGCTTGATGCACAAATTGCCAGTATTGCAACCCTTGAAAGCGAGCAAGAGGCACTACTACAACAAGCAAAACTGGTGTATGATTTGGGTAAAAATCGTGTGGCGATGGTGAGATTATTTGAGCATTTATCGCTAAGTAGTCATGGATTGGTTTATTTTGATGGGGTAAGTCATGCAGGTGGCGTGCTTACCATCACAGGACACGCCAAAGATGCAGCAATGGTCAGTCAATTTACCCAAAGATTTCAGCAAACAGATAACCCTGTCATTAGTGATGTCTTGGTAACCAGTCTTTCTAAGCAATCGGATGGCTGGGTGGGATTTGTATTATCAGCAAAACTTGATTTGGCAGGGGCGTCATCAGAAGAATCGCTGGGGCAGATGGCATCAAGTGAGCTGATGGAGAGCTTACCATGAGTACGCATGACAACATAAAAGATAAGTTCACCCAGACTTGGCAACAACTTGGCGAACTTAACTGGGAGAATTTTGGTACAGCACCTAGATGGATGCGACTACTTGTCTTGGTAATATTAGCGGTATTTGTGCTTGGATTTGGTTGGTTGCTACTGATTAAGCCCATCACACTAGAGTATCAGGCATTGATGATGGCAGAACAAACATTGGTTAATCAGTATGCTCAAAAATATGCCAAAGCTCAGCAACTAACCGTCATTCAAAGCCAGACGCACGCCATGAATGGTGAGCTATCGGTGCTGCTTGAGCAGATGCCTAGCCATTTTAATATGTCGGTTTTGACCGAACAACTACACACCATCGCCACACGAACCGGTGTGCAGATGAATGACATCAGGATACAAAGAGAAGATCCACAAGATCTGTTCGTAGAGCGTGGTTTTGTGATGGTGATGGTGGGGGATTATCATCAATTGGCAAAGATGTTTAGTGAATTGACCGCACTGCCCATCATCATTACAATACATGATTTTGACATGGGTAAAAGCGAGCAGGCAAAACCGACTAAGTTACAAATGACCGTCCACGCCAAGACTTATCGCACCAAAGATAACAATAAAAAAGATGTCCAATAATTCAATCATAGTACGCTTATCATACCCGCTATTCATCAGACATGCTTGCCTGTTGGTGTTGTCCGCCTTGGCGGTCAATGTGTTAGGTTGTCAAAAACCGACCGTTGATGAGGTTGATGTTAGGCTAGCAGATATTCATGCAACCACCACGCCCATTCCCATACCCAAGCAAATCAATGGGGTGCGACAGTTGGCGTATTATGAAGCTAAGAGTAATCCTTTTGCCACCCCAAGAGCGGTGGTATTTTCCAAACAAGACTTAGGGCAGGGAAAATCAGATGGTATGCAGTCTCAAAATGGGCTAAATACATCAGCTGATGCTGATGCTAAAAAAGTCTCTGCCATGAATCAGACTGCTCATCTGATGACACCTAACGGACTCAGTCAATCGCCTACTGTTGGTAGGCAAGTTCACATCCAGACAAATAGAATACGCCAAGAGCTAGAGCGGTATCCAATGAGTACACTTCGCTATCAGGGTTTTATTGAACAAAACGGACAAAGAATAGCACTCATCACCAGTGCTGATGGATTGGTACATCGAGTACAGGTGGGGCAGTATGTGGGGCAAAATCATGGGCAGGTTCGTCAAGTTGGTAGGGATTTTGTTGTGATTGCCGAAGCGATGATGCAAGCAGATGGACGGTATTATGAGCAGACGCATCAGCTGCCTTTAACACATTAGACATCTTAAGATGGCAAAAGACAATAAGAAGCAAAGGATAACAAATCAAATGAAAAAGCTGTGGTTGCTATGTGTGCTGATGTTATGTGGTGAATCGCTTGCTAATACACCACAAGGCAGTGATAGGATTTCGGTGGCATTTCAGGATATGCCTGTGCGTGCAGTGCTTGATGTATTGGCACACGCAGGCGGGGCGAATATTGTCGCTAGTGATGGGGTGATCGGCAATATGACACTGCGTCTTAATAATGTGCCATGGATGCAAGCACTTGACATTGTTGTTGAGACCAAGCATCTCATCAAACAGGAAAAAGATGGTGTCATCATCATATCATCGCCCACCGAACTTGCTCAAGTTACCCAAAAAAATACCCTAGCCAAGCGACAAGCAGAGCAATATCTTCCTTTGGATACTCAGTACATTCGTGTCAATTATGCCGATGCCAAAAATTTGTTAGCACTAATCACCTACAAAAGCGATGGTGAGAATAAAGAGGGTATGTTGTCTGCCAGAGGCGTGGCAAATGTTGATACTCGCACCAACACGCTTGTCATCAAGGATATTAAGGATAATATTGAGCAAATCCAAGCTCTTGTTGAAAGGCTTGACGTGCCTGTCAAGCAGGTAATGATTGAGGCAAGAATTGTCAGTGCTAATGATGGATTTAGTCGAGAGCTTGGTGTGAATTTTGGGGTCTTGTCGCATGGTAATCATCTACAAATCGGCAGCTCTTACAATACTTTATGGGATTTAAGACGCACCGGTGGCAGTACCGCTATCCGACCTGATAACTTATCGGTCAATTTGGGTGCACCCAATCCTGTAGGACGAATTGCTTTTGGATTGGTCAATCTACCTGATGCTTTGCTTGATTTAGAGCTGTCCGCCATGCAGGCAGATCAGCGAGGTGAGGTCATCTCCACACCAAAGGTTCTTACCGCAGATAAGCAGACAGCTCGTATCTCATCGGGTATGCAGATTGCCTATGAAGAAGAGACTTCAAGTGGTGCAACCAATGTGGTCTTTAAAGAAGCGGCTTTGGTCTTAGAGGCGACACCAACCATCACTCCAGATGGTAAAATTACGCTCAAATTGAATGTAAAAAATGGCACGCCTGTTAGCAATCTGGGGGCAATCGCCATTCAAGAAGATTCGCTTGAGACCAATGTCATCGTTGATGATGGGCAAACGGTGGTGCTAGGCGGTATTTATCGGCAAAATAATCAACATGGCGTAACCAAAGTACCATTTTTTGGCGACCTACCGATTGTGGGTAGGTTATTTCGCCAAGATAATCGCCGTGATAATAAAGAAGAATTGCTTATTTTTGTTACACCCAGACTCATGCCATGATGATTGTGTGCAAACAATGAAAACTTAACCAACTGGTCTAAGAGTCAATGTTATACAGTAGCACAACCACGAAAAAAGCACATAAAATACTAGCAAGATTTTACCAAAGGTTGTATGATAGGGCATTTTGATATCATTAATACAAGAGCTGTGAATGTTTGAAGGTGATAACGCCATCATTGAAGATGTCGTGGTTGAAAAGACGAGTGAAGGGCTTGCTAAGATGCTACCACCTATTTTTTTGGTCGGTCCGATGGGTGCAGGCAAAACCACCATTGGTAAGCTACTGGCAAAGCATTTGGGGCGTGATTTTGTAGATTGCGACCATTATATCGTGGCACAGACAGGAGCGGATATTCCGTGGATTTTCGCCAAAGAAGGCGAAGAGGGTTTTCGAGATAGAGAAACTCGTGCCTTGATGGAGCTGACTGACCTGACAAATATTGTCATGGCGACAGGCGGTGGTGCAGTTGGTCGTGCCAAGAACCGAGAGCTACTAAAAACAGGTTTGGTGATTTATTTAGATGCCAATGTTGATACGCAACTGTTTCGCACCAAAAAAGACAAAAACCGCCCATTACTACAAACAGAAAATCCACGAGCGGTCTTAGATAAGCTCTATGAAAAACGCCATCCGCTATATCAGGAGGTTGCTACCATCATCGTACCAACAGGGCGTGCTTATCCAAAGCAGATGGTGTCTGATATTTTAGATAGATTGGCAGACTATGCCAAAGAGCAGCAAGATGGATAAATATTAAAATGACTGTGCCGTTATGGCATATCATTAATATGGTCTAATACAATACAATTTTGGTGCAATGATGGCGGCAGGCAATCACCAAAATCCCAATCAGCAACAAACCCATAACCCAAACCAATCACGCAGGTTTATGATGACAAATCATGATTTAATTGTACATACACAAAGCCACGATTACCCCATCTTTATTACCGCAAGCCAAAAAGATACCAATGGCGATTTGGATTTGGCAACACCCATCATGCCATTTATTAAATCCAAGCAGGTGCTTGTTGTTACCAACGATGTGGTTGCACCGTTTTATTTGGATAAATTGGTAGAAATATTGAGTGCAGCAAGTTATAAGGTGGCGACTTGCGTACTGCCAGATGGCGAACACCACAAAAACCAAGACAGCATTAATCATATCTACGATGTGTTGCTTGAGCATCACTTTGCTCGTGATTGTATGCTCATCGCATTGGGTGGTGGAGTGATTGGCGATATGGTTGGTTTTGCAGCGGCAAGTTTCATGCGTGGTGTGAATTTTATTCAAGTGCCAACCACGCTACTTGCTCAAGTTGATTCGTCAGTGGGTGGTAAGACAGGCATCAACCATGCTCGTGGTAAGAACATGATTGGGGCGTTTTGGCAGCCTGTGGCGGTGCTTGCAGACATGACTACTTTTGATACTTTGCCACCTAGAGAGTTTGCTGCAGGGCTTGCTGAGGTGGTGAAATATGCTTTGATTTTAGATGCAGAGTTTTTGACTTGGCTTGAGACTCACAGTGATGCCATCAATGCTCGTGATGGAAATATACTCATGCAGATGGTGCATCGCTGTTGTCAGTTTAAGGCAGATGTTGTCGCTGCTGATGAAAGAGAATCAGGACTTCGTGCGTTGCTAAACTTTGGGCATACTTTTGGGCATGTGATAGAGACGCATCAAGGCTATGGTGTTTGGTTGCATGGTGAGGCGGTGTCGGCAGGCATGATGCAAGCACTTGCCATGTCGTGTGAAATGGGGCTTGTTGATCATGCGTCTGTTAGCCGAGTAGCAAGATTGCTACATAAATTTCATCTGCCCATTAAGCCACCTGCGATAGAAGTAGCGACAGCTCTTGACTTGATGGGGCATGATAAAAAAGTGCAGGCGGGCAAAATGCGTTTGGTGTTGCTTGATGGCATAGGCAAGGGGTTTGTAACGGCGGATTTTGATGTGCAAAAATTGACCAAAGTTCTGACATCTATTGATGATTATTTATCAATCGGTTGAAATTTGCTACAATAATCAAAAAGCAATTTAAAAAGGTATGACTATGGCGACAACCGCCGCAATGAAAGAGAAGTATTTTCGTCGCCAAGCCTTATATTGGTTGGTTTTGGCAGGGACGATGTCGCTTGCTTGGTTCATCTTGTGGATTGCTAGCAGTGCACCGACTACCACCAGTACTGATGGTGGTGAGCAAGACAAGAGCCAAGCGGTAGAGATGCCTGCACATATTGAGACTTTGGGGGAATTAAACAAAGAAGTGCCACCCATTGACTTTTCAATTTTGGTGCGAGATTTGAGTGCTTATCCGACCGAATTTAAGGATAAGCATTATTTTAAAGGCAAAAAATACACCGTTCAGCTCATGGATGTCAGCCAAAATGAAATCATCACCAACTACCTAGACTTACGCCCAACTGATCGCAACCAGTTTGCTTATTTTCGCTATCTTGATGACAATCAAAATCCCAGATATATTCTAACTTATGGCAATTTTAATAGCGTTGAACTTGCTAATACCGCTGCTAAAACGGTAGATTTTGGACTGACAGGCAGTATCGCTTTGAGTGTTGTGCCAATGACAGACTACCTAAAAATCATTGATGACTATGAGCGTGGCGAGACGGTGCGAGATTTATCCATCCGCCAAGTTAGACAGGTGAGATTGCAAGTAACTCGCAATGAAATTCCTGTGCAGGACACCACCAGCACCGATGAGGAGCTTAACGAGGGTGATGAGCAATCACAAGAACAGACCATGCAGATTCAGCAGGCAGGTCAAGACGCCCAAACTGTCTTTGGTGTGCTACAGCTTGATGGCAAAGTCTCTAAATCAAAGACAGATGAATTAAAAGAGGGCAGGGCGTCTAAAAATGAGCCAAAGGTAGAAGAGTCGGCTTTAGAATCTAAAAGTGAGCAAAAAAATGAATCTAAGTCTGTACCAACACCCAATGTTAATACATCGCAAGTGCCTGGTAGTGAGTAATTTTGAATACGAATTACAAGGAAAATCATGAAAAATAGAGACGCCCAAACCGTCCTTGAGATGCTAAAAGCGGGCAATGAACGCTATGTGGCGAATCTTACCAGTACTGAGTTCTTACGCATTCCACCGCCTGAGCTTATTAAAGAACAATGCCCAAATGCCATCATCTTGGGCTGTTCGGATGCTCGTGTGCCTGTGGAAATTATCTTTGATCAAGGGCTTGGCGACTTATTTGTGATTCGTGTGGCAGGCAATGTGGTTGCCCCAAGTCAGATTGGCTCGATTGAGTTTGCTGCCGATAAATTTGGCACAGAGCTTGTGGTAGTGCTTGGTCATAGCCACTGTGGTGCGGTAACCGCTTGTGTGGAGGCATTGACCAATCCAGAGCAGTTTTATTCGCCCAACTTACAGTCCATTGTAGATAGAATTCGCCCCAGTGTGTATAACTTGCACGAGATAGCCACAGCAGGCGATGGCGAGATTGATATAGATGAGTTTATTGACCGTGCCGTGCGTGCCAATGTGCGTATGTCGGTAAGTCAGCTCAAACACGGCTCTCGTATTTTAGAGGATATGGTAAATGCAGGTCGATTGACCATCATTGGTGCAGAGTATGATGTTGCCACAGGCCGTGTTAATTTTTTTAGCTAAATGGTAAAACTTTAATTGATTGTTAAATGAAAAGTGAATGTAAGGAGATATGATGACAATTTCACAACCGACCCAATCTTTGAGTGCTACGGGTGTTAAAGATATTCCAGTGCAGTCTGAGGGTTTTGTTTATAACCACACCATGCTTCGCATTAAAGACCCTGTAAAATCACTGGAGTTTTATACAGGTGTGCTTGGCATGACGCTACTTCGCCATAGCCAGTTTCCTGATGCAAAGTTTGATTTGTATTTTTTGGCGAAATTAACCGAAGAAGAACGCAACAACCTGCCAAATGCAGAAAACCTAACCGCTTATGTTTCACGCCAACGCAGTATCTTGGAATTGACCCATAATTATGGCACAGAAGATGATGCCGAATTTAGCTATCATGATGGCAACAGCGACCCTCGTGGATTTGGACATATTTGTTTTAGTGTGCCAGATTTGACAGAAGCGGTAAAATGGTTTGATGACAATGAAGTGGTGTTTCAAAAACGCCCTGAAGATGGCAGCATGAAGGAGATTGCATTCATTAAAGACCCTGATGGCTATTGGATTGAGATTATTGAGCTAAAGTACTAATAAAACGAATGCTTGTATGAAGCTAGCAAAGCCAAAATTAGGCTCTTAAATCTAAGATTAGGTTTTAAACTTTTTGATTTGATTGCCCAACATACCAAAAAAATATCCCCAATTGCGGGGATATTTTTTATTGAAATATTAGGTGGTTTTACCCAATTGACTTAATCAATCGTTGGTTTAAGAAAGCATTAACCTAAGAAAGCATTATACATCCAAACCATCTTTTCTTGTTCTTGGATGTAGCCAGATACCAAATCCACAGAACCTTGATCGTTGGCTTCTTCAGCTATGGCAGCAACCTTGCGTTGTTCTTCAATTAGGGCTTGCAAGCCTTTGACCACGCCCTCTACGCAACCACGACCATTAAAGACGCTCTTATCTTCTTGGATAGATGATAATTGAGTAAAATCGCTATAAGCGTGCAAAGGGGTGCCACTTAGCGTTAGGATACGCTCAGCAATCTCGTCAATTTGTAGTTGTAGCTCAGTATATAGCTCTTCAAATTTTGGATGCAAGGTAAAAAAGTGCTCGCCTTTGACATTCCAGTGATAACCACGCACATTGATATAAAATACATGATAGCTAGACAATAGGTTGTTCAATGCCTTGATGACAGGAGTTAGTTCTGCTTTTTCAAGACCAATTTGAGTGGTGCTCATGATTTTCCTCACTTTGCTAAAGAATTTGAATAAAATACCTGCTGTTTATAGATATATCCTAACAAAATAATCAGATAAAGGCAATTGAATTATCACAACGCAATATTTTATTTTATCAATTTGTTTGGCGAGAATGATTTATTTTTTTAAATAAAAGATGGTAATTAAAGATAATAAAAGTCAATAAAAAACACCAGAGATATCCAGTGTTTTTATGAAGTTTAAAACTGTAAATTTAAAACCTATTAAGTACACAATGCCGGTTACAGCGGTTGGGTTAGTGATTCTAGCCCTTTTGGTTTGGTGTCGCTGAGGTGTTTGATGATGGTTTTGATGGGCAGACCTTGGGTTTCTAGGCGTTTTGGAATGATTTGACTGCCCTTTTGACCTTTCATTTCAAACATCATAAACACATAATCATCAGTCTCATCCCAACTACTAACTGCACTCCAAGGAATGACTGCTGATTGCATGGGGGCTGAACGCATCTGCATGCCACGCATTTGTGGGCTATTTATGACATCGCTGGGGGTAGGAATACTCATGATTAAGCCGTGCGACTGCACGCCAAGCTGTACCATTTCCATCTCTTTGGGCATCTGTGTGGTACTGACTTGTTTGTCGTATTCTCTTTTCATGTACCATTTTAGTCCAGCCGTGCGAGCCACCAAATACAATGCAACAAGTACCAACATCAGCCAAAAAATAATGGTTGAATAACCACTGACAAAAACAAGTCCAGCAATCGCTGCCACCAACACAATCGCCATGACAATCCATTCTTTGGTGCGGACGGATTTTAGGGTAAAATTGCTTGCACCTTTTTCAAATAGGGCAAGCTGAGCACCACGAAATTCGGCATCAGTCATGTTAAGGGTGATGGGTTTTAGGGTGTAAGGATAAAGAGCCTTGCTCATGATGTATTCCTAGTGCAAAATAATAGATAAAAATATTTGCTTATATTACCGATTTTATCTCAAAAAATAAACCACAAAACCAAAAAAACATCAAGTTGATGGATTTTTTATAAAAAATAGTCAAAATGCTGTAAATTTGCTGAAATGTGTCGGCTTTTTTGATATGATAAAGAAGTTTTTACTTTAAATGTATTGGTTGAATAACTTTACCGAATTGCTCGTTGGGCAATTTTGAGAATTTTTTTAAGATTTTTAAGATAAGGCAATCTATGTTAGACCCAAAATTACTTCGTGGCGATTTAACCGTTTTAAAACAAAAGCTTGCAACTCGTGGTTATGATTTGGATATTGATTTTTGGACAGATGTAGAAATCAAGCGTAAAGAGCTACAAGTTCGTACCGAAGAGCTACAGGCTCAAAAGAACGCAGGGGCAAAAAAGATTGGCGAATTAAAACGCAGTGGTGAAAATACTGACGAACTGCTTGCTCAAATGGAGAAAGTCAGTGATGAGATGAAGACTGCCGAAAATCAGCTAAAAGAATTGCAGGCGACCATCACCAATGCAAGCCTTGCCATTCCTAACTTACCTGATGACAGCGTGCCTGTTGGGGTTGATGAAGCAGACAATGTAGAGACTCGCAGATGGGGTACACCTCGTGTGTTTGATTTTGATATCAAAGACCATACCGATATTGGTGAGAGTTTAGGACAGCTTGATTTTGCATTGGCAAGCAAGCTTACAGGGGCAAGGTTTAGCACGCTAAAAGGTGGGCTAGCAAGACTGAATCGTGCCTTGATACAGTTTATGTTAGATACTCACATTGCCAAAGGCTATACTGAAATGTATGTGCCTTATATGGTAAATGCCGAGAGTCTCAAAGGGACAGGACAGTTGCCTAAATTTGAAGAAGATTTATTCAAAGTCTCTGACAGCTACTATATGATACCCACCAGTGAAGTGCCACTTACCAACACCGTGCGAGATGTCATACTTGCTCCAACTGATTTGCCAATGAAACTCACCGCTCACACACCATGCTTTCGTAGTGAAGCAGGGTCGGCAGGGCGTGATACTCGTGGGCTAATCCGTCAGCACCAATTTGAAAAAGTGGAGATGGTGCAGATTGTGCGTGCCAATACTTCCATGCAGGCTTTAGAAGAAATGACGGCACAAGCTGAGAGCATCTTGCAAGCATTGGAGCTACCGTATCGTGTGATGACACTGTGCACAGGTGATATGAGTTTTGGGGCAATTAAGACTTATGATATTGAAGTATGGTTGCCGTCTCAGGATACTTATCGTGAAATTAGTAGCTGTTCTAACTGTGGTGACTTTCAAGCTCGCCGTATGGGTGCAAGAATCAAAGATGGTAAGCAAACTGAGCTTGTACATACCCTAAACGGTTCAGGGCTTGCGGTGGGCAGAACCTTGCTTGCCATTTTAGAAAACCACCAAAACGCAGATGGCACAGTCAATATCCCCAAAGTGCTACAACCTTACATGGGTGGACTGCAAGTGCTTAAATAATGTTTTTAAAAAGCCGTTTAATCTTAGGATTGGGCGGTTTTTTCATTGGTAAGTTTCGCTCAATGGGGTGGAATGTGCTATAATAATTCAAATTTTACTTGTAAAACTTGGAAAAACGATATGCCAACCCCTTTAAACCAACGCCACAATGCCAACGCCATTCGTATTCTTGCTATGGACGCTGTCCAAAAAGCCAACTCAGGACACCCTGGTGCACCTATGGGCATGGCGGATATCGCTGATGTGGTATGGCGTGAATTCTTAAATCACAATCCTAAAAATGCCAAATGGCCAAACCGAGACCGTTTTGTTTTGTCAAATGGGCATGGCTCTATGTTGCTGTATGCTTTGTTGCATCTGACCGGCTATGATTTGACGATTGATGACATCAAAAATTTTCGCCAATTACACGCCAAAACTGCAGGGCATCCAGAGCATGGCTATGCTGATGGCGTTGAGACAACCACAGGTCCTTTGGGGCAGGGCATTGCTAATGCAGTGGGTTTTGCGTTGGCAGAAAAAACTTTGGCAGGGCAGTTTAATAAGTCTGATAATGCCATCATTAACCACTACACCTATTGTTTTTTGGGAGATGGTTGCCTGATGGAAGGTGTGTCGCATGAAGCCTGTTCGCTTGCTGGCACACTAGGGCTTGGCAAGTTGATCGCCTATTATGACGATAACGGCATTTCTATTGATGGTGAAGTGGGAGGCTGGTTTTCAGACGATACTGCCAAACGATTTGAGAGCTATAATTGGCAGGTTCTGCGTGTAGATGGTCATGATTCAGATGCCATTCGTGAAGCGACCATTCAAGCCAAAGCCGAAACCAATAAGCCTACCTTAATTATTTGTAAAACCGTCATCGGTCTGGGCAGTCCGAATAAGCAAGGCAAAGAAGACAGTCATGGAGCACCGCTTGGGGTTGATGAGATTGCACTGACTCGAGCAGAGTTGGGTTGGGGTAATGCCAATGCTTTTGAGATTCCTAATGAGATTTATGAAGCGTGGAATGCCTGCGATAAAGGCGAGCGTTTGGAGAGTGATTGGAATGCTCAATTTGCTGATTATCAAGCCAAATATCCTACTCAAGCAAGCGAGTTGATGCGTAGATTATCAGGCGAGTTACCAAGCGACTTTGTTATCAAAGCTGATGAATTTATCAAAGCATGCCAAGCCAAAGGTGAGACAATCGCCACTCGTAAGGCAAGCCAAAATGCCATCGGTGCATTTGCTCCATTACTACCAGAAGTTTTGGGTGGTTCGGCTGACTTGACGGGGTCTAACTTGACCTTGTGGAGCGGTGCTAAAGGTGTGCAAGAGCATATAGACGGTAACTATGTACATTATGGCGTGCGTGAATTTGGCATGACGGCTATTGCCAATGGCGTGGCTTTGCATGGCGGTTTTATTCCTTATACCGCCACATTCCTTATGTTCATGGAATATGCTCGTAATGCGGTACGTATGTCAGCACTGATGAAACAGCGTGTTATCAATGTCTATACCCACGACAGTATTGGTCTTGGCGAAGATGGTCCAACCCATCAGCCTGTGGAGCAGATTGCAAGTTTGCGTCAGACACCAAATCATTTTACTTGGAGACCTTGCGATGCGGTAGAAACTGCTGTGGCATGGAAAATTTCCCTGCAAACTGCCAATGCACCAACATCGCTCATCTTATCTCGTCAAAATCTAGCACACCAAGCTCGTACAGACGAACAACTCACCTTGATTGAAAAAGGAGCTTATGTACTAGTTAAAGAGAAGGGCGACCTACAAGCCATTATCATTGCCACAGGCTCTGAGGTGGATTTAGCAGTGCAAGCTCATCAGATTCTTGGTGAAAAAGGCATCGGCGTGCGTGTGGTGTCCATGCCATGTGCTGAGATTTTTGTTAAACAAGATAAAGACTATATTGAAAGCGTACTACCATCAGCAGTCCGTAGCCGTGTGGCGGTGGAGGCAGGCATTACTGATTATTGGTATAAATTTGTTGGGCTTGATGGCAAGGTCATCGGCATGACAACCTTTGGTGAATCTGCTCCTGCCAAAGATCTATTTGAGTACTTTGGTATCACCACCGATAAAGTAGTGGCGGCGGTAGAGAGTCTGATTTAATTGAGTGCTTGACTTAAATTGCACCAAATACGATGACATACTGTGAATGCAGTATGTCATTTTTAGTGTGACTAAATAAAACATGAAGATTGCTGTCAATTTGAATAAAAATTTTGCTAAAAATAGGTGCAAAACTATCCGCACCATCAAAAACTATGCTATGCTAGGGTGTTTGATTTTTTGTATTTCCAAATTATCGCACTTTTTATTTTTTTATCATTGCAAAACCACATGAAACAATCAACCGCATTAACAATCTTAAAAACAGGAAAAAATGTCTTTTTGACAGGGCAGGCAGGGGCTGGCAAGACCTATTTGCTTAATGAATACATCTGCTATTTGCGTGCACGCAACATTGAAGTGGCGGTAACAGCAAGCACAGGCATTGCCGCTACGCATATGAACGGCATGACCATACATTCATGGTCGGGCATGGGCATTAAAGATAGCTTTGATGTGGCTGACTTTACTCGCTTAAAGTCTCGCCAATCGGTTTGTGAGCGTATTGTGTCATCAAAGGTGCTGATTGTTGATGAAATTTCCATGCTTCATGCCAATCAGGTGGATTTGCTCAATGAGATTTTAAAAGTCATTCGTAAGAATGATTTGCCCTTTGGGGGAATGCAAGTGATTTTTTCGGGAGATTTTTTTCAGCTTCCCCCTGTTGGCAAAAAAGGCGAAAGTAATAAAGAAAAATTTGCTTTTATGGCCAAATCATGGGTAGCAGCAGAGCTTTTGGTGTGCTATCTAACCGAGCAACATCGTCAAGATGCCCAAGATGAATCAGCAAGATTTGGTATGTCACTGAACGACATTCTCAATCAGATTCGAGCTCAACAAGTCAGCAGTGATGCTATTAATATTTTGAAATCAGCACAGCATCACAGCATAGACATCAACCGCATTCGTCTATACACACACAACATCAATGTGGATCACATCAATGAAACCGAGCTTGCCAAACTAGATGGCAAATCCCATTGGTATGAAGGGAATACTTTTGGCGATAAAATACTGGTGGATAATCTAAAGCGAAGTGTAAGAGTCTCTGAAAACCTGCATCTAAAAATCGGTGCTAAGGTAATGTTTGTCAAAAACAACCCAAATAATGCCGTATTTAACGGCACAATGGGTGAGATTATGGATTTTGTATCGCCGAATGACTCGGTGTCTTTATCAAATGCTCAGCAGTTATATCCGCTAGTGCGTCTTAACAGTGGCAGAGAGGTGTTGGCTGAGCCTGAAGAATGGATAGTTGAGGATAAAGATGGGTTGGTCATCGCAAGCTACACCCAGATACCATTATGCCTTGCTTGGGCGATTACGATACATAAGTCGCAAGGCATGACTTTAGAGGCGGCGGAGATTGATTTATCTCGCACCTTTGAAGCAGGTCAAGGTTATGTAGCCTTGTCTCGACTGCGTTCTTTAGATGGGCTAAAACTGCTAGGCTTTAATCAAAAAAGCCTGCTGTTGGACGAATGGGTATTTCGAGTAGATAAGCGTTTTTGGGAAATTGCTGCCGAGCAAGAGGCGGAATTTTTGATGTTGGATAACAACACACTGGATAAACTGCACCTTGATTTTGTCATTGCTTGTCAAGGCATCACTTCAAAAGAGACGGTTTATCAGAATGAAATGCGTCTGCTTGAACAAAAAAAACAAGATGAAGAAAGAAAATATAGACGAGATAATGACCCTGCGTTTATAAAGATTGATGATAAAAATCTGGTACGAAAATCACAATTAAGTCAAACCTTGCAAGAGACTAAGGCACTGCTGGATAAGGGTCTTGGTATTGATGAAATTGCTCACAAAAGAAGTCTTGCCATCTCAACCATCATCAGGCATATTGACGAGCTGTATCGAAAAAATAGCGAGTTTGATTATGCCCACATTCGCCCAAGCAATCAAATCATCGCTGATGTACAAGTCGCTTATGATGCGATTGAATCTCAAGGTGGCTTTGATGAGGGGGTTTTGTTAAGCCCTATTGTGGAAGAATGGGGTGGTCGTTATGGTTATAATGAAGTGCGACTTGCTTTGATTTTTATTGATAAATCTGGTACTAAGGAGCTTGGCGATGCCTGAATCTGTGATAAAGTCGCCAAAACTTCGCTTGGCGATTAACGGCTTCGGTCGGATTGGTAGAAATGTCTTGCGAGCTTTTTTAAGACAAAGCGAGCGGTTTTCTCAGATTGAAATCGTGGCGATCAATGATATTGCTGATGGTGAGACGCTACTACATCTACTAAAGTTTGATTCGACACATGGTAGACTCTTGGCAATGGGTGTACAGGCGGACTTGATCGAGCAAGGTGGGCAATCCTTTTTTGGACTGCGTCATCAGGATAAGCATTGGCAAATTTTATTATTAAATGAAAGTAATCCCAACCATCTGCCGTGGGGCAGTCTAGGGGTTGATGTGGTGCTTGAATGTACAGGCTGTTTTCGTTCTTATGATGAAGCCAGTAGGCATCGTAAGGCAGGTGCTCATCAAGTCATCGTTGGGGCCGCACCCTTTGATAGGGTGGATGCTAGCATTGTGATGGGCGTGAATGAATCACTGCTTGGTCGTCATCTGCCCATCATCTCTGGCGTATCTTGTACCACACAGGCACTTGTACCGCTATTGTCAGTATTTGATGAGCAATTTGGTATTGATGCGGTGATGATGACCGAGATTCATGCAGTCACCGCCGACCAAAATGTGCTTGACCAAGCCCATAGGGATCTTAGGCGAGCACGCACCGCCAGTAACAATATCATTCCAACCACTTCAAGTAGTATCAATGCCACCGAACGAGTGTTGCCATTTTTAAAGGGGCGGATTAACGGACATTCCATCCGAGTACCAACCATCAATGTGGCTGCCATTGATGTGAATATCACTGTTGGGCAGGCTGTCAATGTGGAAACGGTGGCGGAGTTTTTAAGGCAGACCAGTCAAGACAGGCTTTTGGGTATCATGGGCTATACTGACGAGCCGTTGGTATCAAGTGATTTTATTGGCGATAATCATTCACTGGTCATTGATGGCGGTCAGCTCATGCAGGCAGGTAGGCAAATCAAGATTTTTGCATGGTATGATAATGAATGGGGCTATGCCAATAGATTGCTTGAGATATGTGCGATATTGGCAAAACATGAATGCTTAGATTGACAAGTTGGGCAGTTTGATACTGATTGTGCTAGATTAAAATATAAAGAACAGACCGTTTAAGGTCTGTTCTTTATTGGGTTGATGACAACTTATCAATCAGTCTGTCAAAATTTCATTAAAATTTCATCAAGGCTTAGCATGATTTTTTCGCCATCGGTGCGTTTGACATACTCGTACTTACCTTCTGCCAAATTACGCTCAGAGACAACAATGCGATGTGGCACGCCAATAAGCTCTAAATCGGCAAACTTCACACCAGGGCGTTCATTACGGTCATCAAGCAGTACATTAACCCCTTTTTCTTTGAGTGTTTGATATAGTTCATCTGCTTTGGCTTCTGCTAAGCCATCTTTTGAACGCATTGGCACGATAGCAACACTAAACGGTGCGATGCTATCGGCTGGGTCAGGGGTGTCTGCCCAAATAATGCCATTGTCATCGTGATTTTGTTCAATGGCAGCAGCGATGATGCGACTAACACCAATACCATAGCACCCCATCATCAGAGTTACAGGCTTACCTTCTTTGCCCAACACCTTGCAACCTAGTGCATCAGAGTACTTATCGCCTAGCTGAAAAATATGACCCACTTCAATACCACGCTTGATTGAGATGACGCCTTTGCCATCTGGGCTGATATCGCCATTAACGACATTGCGAATATCCACAACTTCAGTGATGGTGGCATCACGCTCCCAGTTCATGCCTGCGGTATGCTTATGTTCAATATTTGCACCACAAACAAAGTCAGATAATGCAGCAGCACTTCTGTCAACGAATACAGGAATATCAAATTCTGCCAAATCAGCACTGATATAACCTTTAATCAGACCTGCTTCTTTAATCTCTTCTTCGGTTGCCATGGCGAACGGAGTGGCGACTTGGGATATTTTTTCGGCTTTGATTTCATTTAGGGTGTGGTCGCCTCGCAAGATGAGAGCAACCAGCTTTGGCATATCAGGTTTATCTTCTGAATATGAGCCTTTTACGATGAGTGTCTTCACCGTGCGATCTAAAGCGATACCAAGATGCTCGGCGACCTCTTCGCAAGTTGGCATATTTGGTGTATCAACATCACGGCGTTCTTCGCTTGGGGTAGCTCGCTCGTTGGTGCAAATTGCTTCGGCAAGCTCAATATTAGCTGCAAAATCTGACTTGCTAGAAAAAGCGATGTCATCTTCTCCGCTTTCAGCCAAAACATGAAATTCATGACTGGCAAAACCACCAATAGAGCCAGTATCAGCCTGTACTGCACGAAAGTCTAGCCCTAGACGAGTAAAGATACGACCATAAGCCTCGTACATGTCTTGATAGGTCTGTGCTAAGCTGTCTTTGTCAATATGGAAAGAATAAGCATCCTTCATGGTAAATTCACGAGCACGCATCACACCAAAGCGTGGGCGAATCTCATCTCGGAATTTGGTTTGGATTTGGTAGTAGCTAACGGGCAGTTGTTTGTAGCTTTTTAGTTCATTTCTGGCGATGTCGGTGATGACCTCTTCGTGGGTCGGGCCTAATACAAAATCACGACCATGACGGTCTTTAAAGCGAAGCAGTTCTGCCCCATAATCTTCCCAGCGACCAGACTCTTGCCACAGTTCGGCAGGTTGGGTAACTGGCATGAGCAATTCTTGGGCGTTGATGCGTTCCATTTCTTCACGGACGATTTTTTCGACACGCTTTAACACTCTTAGTCCTGTAGGCATCCAAACATACAGACCTGAGGCAAGTTTGCGAATCAGTCCTGCTCTTAGCATAAGCTGGCTTGAGATGATGTCAGCATCGCTTGGCGTTTCTTTTAAAGTGGCGAAAGTAAATTGACTGGCTTTCATGGCTACCCTTAACAAAATGGCAAAATATGAATGATATTTTTATCTTAAAATGTGCTATCTTAAGGCAATCTTAGCCTTTTATGCAACTTAATTTTTAAAAAATTTTTAAAAAAATGGCTGTTTGTCTGATTTTATGATAAATTTTCTATGATTGATGTAACAAAGAGAAAAACGATGAAAAAAACCAAACTGCCTTTATTTTATTGGGTGCTTTTGTTGGTGATTGGTGTTGTGGTTGGGTTATTTGCCAAAATGTATGATGAGTCTGCCAGTCAGGTGAACGCCATCAGTAGAGATGGTATCATTACCGACATTCAAAAGCTGTCTCGATTGCAGTCGGTGGCATTTAGTATTGATACGGTCATTACGGCAAATAAGGCAGGGACTTGGCAACGACTGTGGCAAGATGAGCAAAAAGGGTTGTTTGTAGCACGAGGTAGGGTGTTATCTGGTGTGGACTTATCCAATATTACCCCTGAGATGGTGCAGGTGAGTGAGCGTGATGGGGCTGATGGCAAACAGATGCACATTATGATTAGTGTACCGCCTTCTGAAATTTTTGCGGTGTATTTGGATGATTTGGAGGTGTATGACTGGCAAACAGGGCTGTTTGGTGCGGTGAATAATGACTCGCAAGTCCTAGCCCAAGCGTGGATATCTGCCAAAAATGAAGTGTTAAACAAGGCTTGTCAAGGTGATGTCTTGACATTGGCAGCAACGAACGCTGCCGAGCAAATCAAAGGCTTGTTTATGATGACAGGGGCGAGCGTTGAGGTTGTCAGCCAAGGCACGGGTGCTTGCCAAATGCCCTAGTAAAACAAGTATAATTTAAGCAACAATTAAAATAACAACACGGAAAAACAAGCCATGCAAATAAAATTCTGCGGACTTACCCAATCTTGTAGCCTAAAAACTGCCGTATCACTTGATGTCAATGCGATTGGACTGGTGTTTTATCCACCCAGTCCTCGCTATGTGGACATTGCCACTGCCCAAGTTTTAGCCCAAGTCGTACCGGCCTTCACCACTCTTGTTGCTTTGGTGGTGAATATGGGGGAGAGTGAACTTGTCAATCTGGCAAAATCTGTGCCATTTGATATTGTGCAATTTCATGGTGATGAAACTGCTAGTGAATGCCAACAACTTGCTAGTCTAATCAATAAACGCTGGATAAAAGCCATTCGTGTGGGTAGTCATGACACCCAAGATGCCATTTTGGGTCAAATTCAGGAGCTGACACAATGTGGGGCGAGCGGTGTGATTTTGGATACATTTAGCCAATCGGCATTTGGTGGAACAGGTCAAGCATTTGATTGGCAAAAAATCCCAGACGACTCACCCTTACCCATTTATTTGGCAGGGGGATTGACCCCTGATAACATTGGCGATGTCATCAATAATAAATCTTTGATGGCAAAAATTGCAGGCGTGGATGTCAGCGGGGGTATTGAAAAAGAAAAAGGAGTGAAGTGTGGAGAGAAAATGATAGCATTTATGAAGGGCGTCAAGAGTGGTTATAAATAAGTAAGAATGTTGTAAGATTTATCTTGACACATAACTTATAATTACATATTATCTAATTTTTCCGTTTTTAATAAAAAATTTATGGGTTTGTAAAAAATACATAATGGTAAGATATTGGCTGTGTATTTGATGGCTAAAGATGGATAAATCTCGCTTTTGATGATGGAGAATTTAAAAAAATCAGTCTCAACCAGTCAAAATGGACTCAATTGTATCTTAAGCCAAAGCAAATCATAACATTTGACAACCAAAGAGTACTACATACCAAAAATGGATTTACTCCTAAATTTAATGGTCTTGACAGATGGCTAATAAGAGTATTCGGACTATATCATAAGCCGGATCGCTGTTATCTTTTCTCACAAGACTGTCATCATCAATTGTCCGCACCATTATTTGTATAAGGAATTATTATGTTTTTAGATGGTAGCATTATTGCACAATATTTTTATACTGGCTTGGGTTTGTTGGTTGCTGCCTCTTTTGTGGCAGGCTATATTGAACTGTCGCATCCATTAAAAATTTTATTAAGGCAAAATCTATTATTTGGAAGATTGTGCCAATCGGTATTGTGTCAGCATTGATAGGGGCGTTCATAGGTGCAAAAGCCATATTGATGTTTCCAAGCCATATCATTGAGTACATTATTTTTGCCTTTTTACCAATTGGATTGTTAGCGACTTTATTTAAAGGTAAGATTGTCAAAATGTCATAAGGCTAGCATTTTAGATATCAAGCCTGTCAGTTTCAAAAAGTAAATCAATATTTAAACCATTAGGAAAAGTCATGAATATTTTAATTACAGGCGTAACATCAGGTTTTGGTTTGGCGATTGCCAAGCGTTTAATCAGTAAAAACCATACTGTGATTGGGACAGGCAGACGAGCTGATAAATTGGGCAATATCAAGGCAAAGCTTGGCGATAACTTTATGCCTTTATGTTTTGATGTTAGTAATTTAGATGACACTAAGTCTGCTTTGGATAGTCTAGATAAAGCGATTTTAGCCAATATTGATGTATTGATCAATAATGCAGGTTTGGCACTGGGATTGGAGACGGCAGATAAAGCCAGTATTACGGACTGGCAGACGATGATTGATACCAATATTTTAGGGCTTGTGAATATGACTAATAGCATTTTGCCTTACATGGTCGCCAAAAATAGCGGACTGGTTATCAATATTGGTTCAACCGCTGGTACTTATCCGTATCTTGGGGCGAATGTCTATGGGGCAAGCAAGGCATTTGTGAAGCAGTTTAGTTTAAACTTGCGAGCAGATTTGATTGGCAAAAACATCCGTGTTACCAACATAGAGCCAGGTCTTTGTGGCGATACAGAATTTAGCAATGTGCGATTTAAAGGCGATGATGAAAAAGTCAAAAAAACTTATGAAAAAGTGGATTATATCCGCCCTGATGACATCGCCGATATGGTAAACTATGTCATCAATCTACCGTCTCATATCAATATCAATCGCCTTGAGGTCATGCCTGTGGCACAGACTTTTGCAGGTCTTACGGTGGTGAAAGATTTATAGAGCATAAAAAGGTAAAAAGATATCCATCTGTCAGTTGGTAATGCACCAAAAAGTTTGGTAGGCTTAGGCCATACTGGGTGTCTCATCACATTCAACATCTGGTATGATGAATATGACAAAAATTAGTTGCGACAGCGAAATCATGGCATTTTTGATTGATGCCACTTGGTAAAAAATAAAGGAAAACTACATGGTAGACTATACTCAATATCCTAATTCATCAGGTCATTTTGACATTTATGGTGGTCGTTTTGTTTCTGAAACTTTGATGACGGCTTTAGAAGAATTAGAACGCATTTATTTAAGCGTTAAAAACAACCCAGAGTTTTGGGCAGAGTTTCATGATGATTTGGTGAATTATGTTGGCAGACCGACGCCTTTATATTTTGCCAAACGCTTAACTGATGAAACAGGTGGGGCAAAAATTTATCTAAAACGAGAAGATTTGAACCATACAGGAGCACATAAGGTCAACAACACCATTGGGCAGGCACTACTTGCCAAACTGGTCGGTAAAAAACGCATCATTGCAGAAACCGGAGCAGGTCAGCATGGCGTAGCAACAGCCACGATAGCGGCACGGCTAGGTCTTGAGTGTGTGGTCTATATGGGGGCGGATGATGTAGAACGCCAAAAAATGAATGTATATAGAATGCGTCTTTTGGGGGCAACGGTCGTGCCTGTAACCTCTGGCTCTCGCACACTAAAAGATGCCATGAATGAAGCAATGCGAGATTGGGTAACCAATGTGGATAGTACTTACTATGTGATTGGTACAGTAGCAGGTCCTCACCCTTATCCTGTGTTGGTGCGAGATTTTCAGGCAATCATTGGGCGTGAAGCCAAAATGCAACATCTTGAAAAAGAGGGTAAAAATCCCGATGCGTTAGTTGCTTGTGTGGGCGGTGGCTCTAATGCAATGGGATTGTTTTATGAATTCTTGAACGATGATGTGGCGATTTATGGTGTAGAAGCAGGCGGACACGGCGTAGATACAGGTAAGCATTCAGCTCCACTAAATGCAGGTCGTATCGGTGTTCTGCATGGCAATCGCACTTATTTGATGGCGGACGATGAGGGGCAAATCATAGAAACGCACAGCATATCAGCAGGTCTTGATTATCCAGGAGTGGGTCCTGAGCATAGCTTTTTAAAGGATAAAGGGCGTGTTGATTATGCAGTGATTGATGATGATGAAGCTTTAGAGGCTTTTAGGATTTTGACAAAAACCGAAGGTATCATCCCTGCCTTAGAAAGTTCGCACGCTGTCGCCTATGGATTAAAACTTGCCAAAACGATGAGAACAGATCAGTCTATTATCATTAATTTATCAGGGCGTGGCGATAAAGATTTGCATACGGTGATGAAAGTTGAGGGGATTGAGCTTTAGGTATACATGAATCCAGATCTATGGTTGCTAAGAGCCATCAGATTGGCAAATCAAATGCTGTGATGGACAGTTGTTATGTTATTCATGGCGATGACAAAAACCAATTGGTAGTACCTTTATCAAAAAAATCATCGACTTGCTGCTATGTCAGCTATAAAGAGAATTTAAAATGACCCGAATTACCCAAACTTTCAATACCCTAAAATCCCAAAACAAAAAAGCCCTGATTCCCTATATCATGGCAGGCGACCCCAATCCTACTGTTACCGTGGATTTGATGCACAAGCTTGTTGCTCACGGAGCTGATATTATTGAGATTGGCTTGCCGTTTTCTGACCCCATGGCGGACGGTTCTGTCATTAGCTTGGCAGGCGAGCGAGCATTGGCAAATGGCACGAGTACTCGCCAAGCAGTACAGATGGTGGGTGAATTTCGCAAAACCAACACAACCACGCCTGTACTACTGATGGGTTACCTAAATCCTGTAGAAATTATTGGTTATGACGACTTTTTGGGATTATGCGAACAAAACGGTGTGGATGGGTTGCTTTTGGTGGATTTACCACCCAACGAAACCGATGAAACTTTGTCGCAAAAATTGATGAACAAAGCGATAAATCAAATATTTTTGCTTGCCCCCACCACCCAAAGCGACAGACGAAAGGCAGTGTTAAAGCGTGGCACTGGCTTTATTTATTATGTATCAGTCAAGGGCGTAACAGGCTCAAAAGCCTTGGATACAAGCGATGTAGCAAGCCAAGTGCAAGCGATTAAAGCTGATACCGACTTGCCTGTTTGTGTGGGCTTTGGTATTCGTGATGGTGAGAGTGCCAAAGCGGTTGCTCAGTTTGCTGATGGCGTGATTGTGGGTAGTGAATTGGTCAAAAACTTTGCTGATGTAGGACAAGATGCTACCAAAATCAAGCAGGCGACTCAGACCATTTTGGCAAAAATGGATGAATTAAGGCAAGCAATTGACCAATGATTCTTGATTGGCGGTCATATCTGTTGATGATGGATTGGCATGAAAGGGTAGGTATGGCGTTGGTGTAATGTACACATTATAATGATTTAATGTTTTGCGATTAAAAAAACACAAAACAATTATTATCTTCCACCTTTTCACCCAAAATTAAATCCTCATCGCCATTGACCGCCAAAATATAGTAAGGCTTGTTGTCAACCTTAATCATATCATAACCAAAGAAGAATGTTGAGCGTAAATAACCTACGGCAAATGCCAAAAGAATCAGATAAAGAAAAATAAATCCTATGAATAGCTGATAATATTGCTCATTACTGGTGAGATGTTTGATACTGATGGAAAGCCGAACGGACTGACCTGCTTGACTAAAAACCAAATTGATATCAAAATTATGTGGGATTTTTATGCGTTTTGATGTATTTTCGTTAGTAAATATTGCTATATCATGTCTAAAATAGCATTTAAAAATACAAATTTAAGTGGTGGCGTAAAAGTAGGCTGATTGAAATGTTAATCTTTAAACTCATCTGTGCATAATAAAAATCATCTAGTTGCTATGACTGCCTAGATGATTTTTATTATTGGTTTCTGTTATTATTAGCTTCTGCCTGTGGTGAGTTTTTGTTTACCTTCTCCCTTTAGGCTTTGCACGATTAGCATTGGATCAAGGTTGGGGCCAGATTCTTTTCCTGCTACTATTCGACCAAGTTGTGCCATGTACCATGACAGCTCTAGTACTGAGCCGACATTTTTATCAATCTCTTTAATACCTGTACGCACAGGGTTAATGTTGATGGTTTGATAAGTTCCTGCTTGCATTTGTTTTGGTATATCAGGCATCATGATTAAGGGGCGTCCAATACCCACCAAATCAAGCTCACCGCTTGCTAGTGCCTCATCCATTGCCTGCTGACTTCTAAATCCACCTGTGATGATGAGCGGTACTAGGCTTATCTCTCTGACTTTTTGGGCATAATCCATAAAAAATGCCTCTCGTTTTTTGGTACTGTCTTTAGCACCCATCATGGCAGGGCTTTCATAATTACCATCTGAAATCTCAATAAAATCAATCTCAAGTTCGCTTAGGTGTTTAACGACAGCGATGCTGTCATTTTCATCAAATCCACCCTTTTGAAAATCCGCTGAATTTAATTTCACACCTACCAAAAAATCAGCTCCTACTGCTTGACGAATATCGGTATAAATCTTAATCAGTAGTCGCATACGATTTTCTAAGCTACCGCCATACTCATCCTCTCGTCTGTTATGATGTGGAGATAAAAACTGGCTGATAAGATAGCCGTGAGCGGCATGAATTTGCACCCCTTTAAAACCTGCTTTTTTGGCAATTTTGGCGGTGGTGGCAAACTGATTAAGATTGTTTCAATCTCATCAAGCGTTAAGGCTCTAGGAGAATTCATCCTGTCTGCCATGCCTTCTAAGGCAACAGCACTTGGGGCGACAGGTTTTGGATTGACATCTTTAGAGACTTGCTTGCCCGCGTGATTAATCTGCATCAGACATAAGGTATTATCGGCATTACCTGCGTCCGCCCATTGCTGTAGTAGAGCTAAATCAGACTCATCAGACACCACCACATCGCCTGCCGACCCTTTGCCTTGATATAGTTATCCGCCAAAGTCTCAAAGCGTTTTTTGGCGTTATTTAACGCTTCGTCATTAATGTCATAGCTGACACTTGAACGCCGTGATAAGCAGCTTGAAAGGCGATTTGAGAGCCCAATACGCCGGCACCGATAACGCTTAGATGTTGAATGGTCATGATTTTACTCCTAGTAATTGATAAAATTGTCTAACCAAAACTATTTAACTAAAATTGCCTAACTAAATCAAAAAAATTGCTGTATCGCCATTTTGAGTTTAGTGTTCGCTTATTGGTCTTTATCTTATGATATAATGATTGCACCTGTCATGGGTTTTTTGCGTTGTTTGTATCACAGATGTGTTTCAACAGTAATTGGTGATTAACATAACCAAGCACTTGTCCGCCATGTATCAAATTTCACCAATATTATTACAAAAAATATCAAAATAGCGATACAAATTGGTATTCTTATGCTATGATACAACAGTTCACTCAAATTAGGAGTTTTAATGAGTCAGACTGCATCAAATACTCAAACAGACGCTCCAGCAACTTTCAAAAGCTGGTTGGATCGACCTGTGCCATCTATTAAGCAAGACCGCATCGTCCAACTGTCTGCAGTGGATACTGAACCATCTACCGAATGCCCTAGTTGCCATACACTAACGACCAACACCTCGTTGATTTTTAATCAATATGTCTGTCCTGATTGCGACCATCATTTAACGATGTCTGCTCGCCAGCGTTTAAACTGGTTTTTTGAAGTGGTTGAGGGTGAGCTTGGACAGGAATTTCAAGCAGGCAACCCCTTGCATTTTGTGGATTCTAAGCCTTATCCGAAGCGTATGACAGAAGCCCAAGCAGCTACTGGCGAATCTGAAGCACTTGTTGTTATGCAGGGAAAAATTAAGAATCTTGAGTTGATTGCTTGTGCTTTTGATTTTAAATTCATGGGCGGTTCAATGGGTTCTGTGGTGGGTGATCGCTTTGTCCAAGCTGCCGAAAAAGCCCTTGTTGAGAGTAAACCTTTGGTCTGTTTTGCAGCCTCCGGCGGAGCAAGAATGCAAGAGGGCTTGTTGTCGCTTATGCAAATGGCCAGAACCTCTGCTGCCATCGAGCGTCTGCGTTTGGCAGGCGTGCCGTATATTGTGGTGTTAACCAACCCCGTCTATGGCGGTGTTACTGCAAGCCTTGCCATGCTTGGCGATGTGCATATCGCCGAACCAAAAGCGATGATTGGCTTTGCAGGCAAGCGAGTCATTGAGCAGACTGTGCGTGAGGTGCTTGATGAGCCATTTCAGCGTGCAGAATTTTTACTTGAAAAAGGCACGGTGGATATGGTGGTTCATCGTCATCAGCTTGTTGAGACGGTGCATCGCCTGCTAACCAAGCTGTGCAAATTGCCAAATGCCTGATACTTTAAAAACCAAATTAAGTATATTGATTTGGTTTTTAAAGTTTTGTCAAACCGTTTTTGTAAAACTATTTTGATGGAACTCTTTGCGATAGGTTTGTTGATTTATTTGTTATGATGATGGGTAAATCTCATCGCTAAATCATCAGAGAATAACGCCTGATTGAGAATGGCATAAAGATTGCATGGCGGTCAATAATACACAAAATTGCCAAAATAGCATCATTTTAATGAATAAGCCGTTGATGGGTATAGTAAGTTGTCTTATGATACTAGCTTAGCTTATGTTGGCTCTTTTATGAAAAGTGGTAAAAGCGGTAAAGAAAGGATTGTTTGCCACCACTGGCAAAGATGTGGGTAAGTAATTGCCAATATCTTTGGTCTTGCCCAAGCTATTTTTTGCTGTGCTTTATTTGCTGTTGTGGTATAATAATCCAATCAAAAACGCTTGCAATGCAGGCGTTTTCTTTATGAATAACTCAAAATGACAAACCATCAAAACACAAGATGAACACAAGCAACCAAAACTCACCAAAACTCACCGAACAAGACAGTCTGTCTGCATGGCTTGACTACATTGCAGGCATTCATATTTCTGCTATTGACATGGGACTTGAGCGGGTATTGCCTGTTGCCAAGCGATTGGGTATATTCAAAGATGATTCACCCCATCGCCCCCATGTCTTTACTGTGGCAGGGACGAATGGCAAAGGATCAACCACAGCAACCATTGCACAGATTTGCCAAAGTGCAGGTTATAAGACGGCGTTGTATCAGTCGCCACATTTGGTGAGCTTCACTGAGCGTATCAAGGTAGATGGTGTGGATATTGATGAGCCATCGCTTGTGCGTGCTTTGGCAAATGTTGAGCGAGTGCGTCTAGAGTGTGGTTTATCACTGTCCTTTTTTGAGATGACGACTTTAGCGGCATTTTTAATCTTTAAAGAAAAAAAAGCAGATGTGTGGGTGCTTGAAATTGGCTTGGGTGGCAGGCTTGATGTGGTGAATATTATTGACCCAGATGTGGCGGTAATCACTAACATTGACATTGATCATGTAGATTGGTTAGGTCATGATATTGACCAGATTGGCTTTGAAAAGGCGGGCATCATTCGTCCTAATATCCCTGTGATTTTGGGGGCAAAAAAGTTGCCATCAAGCGTACTTAAAGTCGCTAAAGACAATGAAGCAAAAGTCTATCAGCTGGGCGTTGATTATGATTTTTCTGAACAAGATGAGAGCTGGCAGTATTCATCAAGTGGTATTACGCTTGATTTACCCAAACCAAACTTGTCTTTATTAAATGCGGTGAATGCTGTGAGTGCGGTACTGGCATCATCACTTGATATCCACCCCAAGATGATTGCAAAGGCATTGAGTAAGGCAAGTTTGGCAGGGCGGTTTGATGTCAGACAACTAAATGCCAGACGATGGCTGTTTGATGTGGCTCATAATGCACACGGCATGGCTTTTTTTCTAGAGCAATTTGTACCGTATTGGCAAAACCATATTTGCTCGCACCCTAATGCTAAATTGCACTTTGTTTTTTCTATGCTTGGGGATAAGGATACAGGGGCGGTGCTTGATTTGGTGCAAAAGCGTTTAGATGATGGAGATTTTACTGTTGCGACATGGCAGGTGGCTGCCATCAATCATATTCGTGCCATGCCTTTAGTGGACATTGTCAAGCTGATGCAGCATCATCTAAAATCTGCACAGATTATTACGCATAACCATCTAGAAACGGCGACTCAGACGGCGATACAGGCGAGTGATGAATCGGATTTGTTGGTGGTGTTTGGTTCGTTTTATACGGTGAGCGAGGTGCTAATGGCGATATTGGGTAAATCTTATTGAGAAGATGAGTGGCTTTTATGATGTATTAAAATCACGAAAAAAACACTGGTTTTGATGCACATTGATTGACAATACGAAATAAACATTGTATTTTTATGCGTTAATTTAACAAGTTGTGAGATAATTTGATTAAGCTGGCTTAATATCATCATGGCAAATAGGTGGTTTATGATTTCAAAACAAATTCTTTTAGGTTTGGTGTTATTGGTGGGTGGTGCGGTTGCTATGTTTGCAGTGATGCAAAATGAAGAGGCGAACCACACCATTTCTCAAAACACCACCGACATCAGACAAGAGAGCGTGGCAGGATCTACGGTGGCACCTTTGACCGCTGATCTGGCAACCGAAGAAAAATTACTCGCTCAAAAACAAAAAGAGCGAGAGATGCGTAATCAGCAGATGGCAAAAGAGGCTGATGAACTTCTTAGTGAGCAAGAGCAGGCTCGCATATTGGCACTAGAAAAGGCAAAGCAGGAGTTCGCCCCAGTTAGTGCGGACAAACCAATCAGTGTTGATAAGGCATCGCAAAGTGAGCTTATCGCTGTGCCTGCACGAACACAACCTGAGACGCTGAACAAGACCGTAAATGCTAAGCTTGAGTCAACCCAAAAATCCCAAACCATCAACAACAAAACAAGTCAGCACAAGGTGATGGTGGGCGATAACCTAACGCTTTTATCTCGTCAATATGGTGTGCCGGTAGCAACCATCGCAGCGGCGAATAATATGGCTCCAGGAGATGCTTTGGTTTTGGGTCGTATCATCAAGATACCGGCTGCCACGCTAGGTGCTACCGGTCAAGCCCAGCAAGCAGAGACTGCCAAGTCTGCCAAAGCAGATAATAAAGATCCGGCGAGTGACAAAAACTCAACAGGAGCAACTTATAGCGTGCAAGTTTCTATCTCTCCAAACAAGGCTAAAATTGATGAGATTGTTACAAAGTACCGTAACGCAGGCTATCAGGTCAGCACTAGCCAAACCAATCGTGGCATTCGTGTGTTGGTCGGCTCAGCAAATTCCTATGATGAGGCAAACGCTCTAAAACAAAAAATATCTCAGGATTCCCGAGTAGATTCAAACGGTGCTTGGGTTAAAAAAATGGAAAGATAATATTGGTCATGCTGTTTTGGATGTATCAATCATCTAAAGAGATGTTTGCTTGACTTGAAAAAATGACAAAAGCACGGTACAATCCATGCTTTTCGTTTTTCTGTCAAATAAGTATTTGATTATATTAAATTTTATGAATTTATGTTGGTGTTTTGATGAGTGAGTTTTGGTTGGTTGGTGCTGTGGCGGTATTTGTTTTTATTATTTTTTGGTTTAAAAGACCCAAAAAAGAAAAAGCGATTAAGGGTGATGAACTTGCCATTTGGCCGTTTGAACCGATGCTTATCATGACAGATAGCGAAGTTCAGTTTTTTAAAAAGTTGCAACTTGCTTTGCCTGAATATTTGATTTTTAGTCAAGTGCAGTTGTCTCGTATCATTGAGCCTAGTGAAGAAGCAGGGAGCGACCGTCAATTTTGGTTTAATAGAGTGTGTCGTCAGAGTGTGGATTTTGTTTTAATAGATAAAGACATGCAGACTGTGTTGGCAGCGATTGAGCTTGATGACTGGACGCATGAGAGTCAAGCACGCCAAAAACAAGACGCCAAAAAAGACAAGGCTCTGTCCAGTGCAGGCATTCCTGTTATTCGTTTTCATGCTGAAAAAATGCCGAGTATTGAGATGGTTCGTGCTGATGTGATGGAGGTCTTGCGACTGTTTGGTTGATCTATACCGTTGCTTGAACAACAGCCCTAAATACACATTGGATTTAGGGCTGTTGTTTTGGATGATGGTGAGTTATTTGGTCTTAATTATTTTTGTTTGTAGGTCTTATGGCACGAGCCACAGCTTTCTAAAACTTTACCAAGAGCGGGTTCAACATCAATGATTGATTGGGCATTTTGGGCGATATTGACTAATGCATCAGCGGCGGCGTTAAACTCATCGGCTTTTTCTTTAAAACCTTGAGCATCTGACCATACAGTGTCTTGTGAGCTACCTTTATTTTCTGGATTGGCAAAGTGCGTCCATACTTCTTTGGAGCTGGCACTGATGAGATCAGCTTGTTCTTTAAAGGTTTTGGCATCAAAGATATCTGGTTTGTCCATCATGCCTTTCATGATATTGCTTGAGATACGCCAATCTTGCATGATGTCTTGACGAGCTTGCACATCGGTAGGGGTTGTGGTTGAGCTACAGGCACTAAGGGCAACTGTGGCAGCTGCGATGATGGTGGCTGTCTTGATAAGTGTTTTCATAATCTGACTTCCCTAGTAATAAAGTGGGTGGCTAGACAGCATGAGTAGCTGTCAGATGATTGCAAGAAATATAACACATAAACCACCAATACTCAATGCTTGGCTATGTTCAATATATCATCTAGATTGCTTGCAATTTGATTGTTAAATCACCAATCCGATGAGCCGATGAGACTTATTAAGAGTATGAGTCATCAGAAGTTTGGGTTGGTACTCATTGGGTTTGGTTTATTGAGAAGATAGATTTAGCCAGTCTTTGGGTTTTAGATAAAAATCGGTGAGTTCAAATTCTTTTGTGCCCGCCTTAGGTTCATAACGATACGACCAACTTACCAAAGGTGGCATACTCACCAAGATGGATTCGGTGCGACCGTTGGACTGCAAGCCAAAAATCGTGCCACGATCATAGACTAGATTGTATTCAACATAGCGACCACGACGGTATAGCTGAAAATCTCGCTCGTTTTGGGTGTAAGGCTTGTGCTTATTGTTATCAAAAATGGGTAAAATGCCATCTAAATAACCTTGACCAACTGCCTGCATAAAAGCAAAGCAGGTATCAAAGTCCCAACCTGTGGTTGTGGTATTGACATCATCATAAAACAGACCTCCCACGCCACGGCACTCTCCACGGTGCTTTAGATAAAAATACTCATCGCACCATGCTTTGTATTTGGTGTAGATATCCTTACCAAAGGGCTGACATAAATGATGAGCGACCCTATGCCAATGCACCACATCATCAATATTCGGATAAAAAGGCGTTAAGTCAAAACCACCACCAAACCACCAAATTGGCTCGCTGCCATCTGTGGGTTGTGCCACAAATAGGCGGACATTGGCGTGACTGGTGGGAATGTGTGGATTTTTTGGGTGAATGACGAGCGATACCCCCATCGCTTGTGCCTTTGCCCCCGCTAGAGCCGGGTAACGCTGTGATGCTGATGGCGGTAAGTGATTGATGTGAATATGGCTAAACATCACGCCGCCTTTTTCTATCACCTGACCATCAGACAGTACGCAAGAGCGACCACCGCCACCTTCAGGACGCTCCCAATCATCAATAATAAATTTAGCTGTACTACCACCATCAATGCCACCTGATTGCTCTTGAGCTTCTAGAGCTTGACAGATGCGAGCTTGTAGGTTGGTCAAAAATTGACGAACTTGATTAAGTTTGGTCTCAAAATCAATGGTGGTGCTAAGTTGTGTCATAAATTGGCCTATGAATTTAAAGATGGCTATGTTGTAATAAGTGCTAAAACAGTTGGGCTAACTACCAGTTGTCATGGCTGTTCATGATGAATCAGGTGTCCCATCTTAGTATCTTTGACATTAAGATAATCTTGATTGTGCGGATTAACGCCGACAATGAGTGGAATGCGTGCCACAACCTCAATACCTAATTGTTTTAATTCTTTGATTTTATTGGGGTTATTGGTCATCAAGGTTATTTTAGTTGCACCGACATGCTCCAACATATCTTTGCACATCTCATAGCTACGAGCATCTGCTGGCAATCCTAAAAGCAGATTGGCCTCTAGGGTGTCATGCCCTTGGTCTTGTAGGGCGTATGCACGGATTTTATTGGTCAGACCAATTCCTCGTCCTTCTTGACGCAGGTATAAAATTGCACCGCAGCCATGTGCTTGCACCGCTTGCATGGCAGCGTTTAGCTGTGGACCACAGTCGCATTTTAGTGAGCTAAAAGCATCACCTGTTAGGCATTCAGAATGAATACGCACCACAGGAATGGTGGCAGGATTATTGCAGGGTAAACCATAGCTTAACAAGATGTGTTCTTGCCCAAGTTCATTTTCAAAAACATGAATATCAAACTCTCCATGGGTGGTAGGCAGTTTGGCTTTGGTGATGAATTGATACAAAATAAACCCCAAAAATGGCAATATGCCAATAATGATTTTATGTGGCGTAATTATGTGAAAATCTGATGAAAAACAGCCCATCTATCTAAAAATAATGGTATTTTTCTAGCAAAAATAAAGCCCATCTTGTAAAATAGTCGCAAGATGTTGCCAAAAATGCTATTATGCCATACTCTTTTAACGATTGAAAAGATAATTACAGCAGTTCTGCTAAATTATGATTAAAACAACCTAAATAATAGAAATTTATTCACTTGACAAATTGGAATGTAGCCAATCATGCCAAAACCAATGGATAGCCAGATGTTTAACCCAAAAGTATTTAATGCAATTCCAACCACTCGCCCAACCACGCCTTTGTTGGATCAGGTTGAATCGCCTGCGGATTTAAAGGCGTTTGGCATTGATGAACTGTGTGTATTATCCGATGAACTTCGTGAGTATATTTTATACTCGGTGGGGGTGTCAGGAGGGCATTTTGGGGCAAATTTAGGCGTGGTGGAGCTAACGGTTGCTTTGCATGCAATCTATGATACCCCTTATGATAAACTGGTTTGGGATGTAGGTCATCAGGCATATGCCCACAAGGTGCTGACAGGCAGGCGAGATGGGCTGACCTCCATTCGCAGTCGTGGTGGATTGACAGCTTTTCCTGAACGCACAGAGAGTGAATACGATACCTTTGGTGTAGGGCATAGCTCTACCTCTATCTCGGCAGGGCTTGGCATGAGTCTTGCCAGTCGCATATTGGGTGAAAACCGAAAAGTAGTAGCGGTCATCGGAGATGGGGCGATGACAGGGGGCATGGCATTTGAGGCGATGAATGATGCGGTGCAACAAAATGCTGACTTGACTGTGGTACTCAATGATAACGATATGTCTATCTCGCAGGCGATTGGGGGATTTAGTCGTCATTTGGCACGCCTTTGGCAAAGAGGGCTTGCCTTTGATATTGATAAGCATGGCAATATTTTGATGACTAAGCGTGAAATCAGTGCTGACGATCGCCGTGTTCGTCATTATCTACACATGGCAACAGATGCCAAAGAAACACTTGAGAAAATCCCTGCTAAATTAGGTGGTAGTATTGGCAAGAGCATTGGGAATCTTTTGGGTAAAAATGCTCCGCCCATGCCTTTATCAGATAAAATTGCCGAAAAAGTCAACGACCACCTATTTCCTGATAATCTGTTTAAGGCGATTGGATTTACTTATCTTGGACCTTTTGATGGGCATGATTTACCAAAGCTTTTGCAAGTTTTTGAGCGTGCCAAGAAATTGGGCGGTGCGGTACTGATTCATGTGCATACCGTCAAAGGCAAGGGTTTTTTGCCAGCTGAAAACGATCCTGTTACTTATCATGCCATTAGTAAACTACCAAAAACCGACCAAAAATCAGAGCAGACAACTGCCAAACCTATTGCTAAAAAATATTCCGATGTTTTTGGTGAATGGCTCATGGATACCGCCTGCGATGACAAGATGGTTGCCATCACGCCTGCAATGTGTGAAGGCTCTGGCATGGTGGCGTTTGCTCATGCCCATCCTGCTAAGTTCTTTGATGTGGCAATCGCCGAGCAACACGCCGTAACTTTAGCTGGCGGTATGGCAACAAGTGGATTAAAACCTGTGGTGGCGATTTATTCTACTTTTTTACAGCGTGGCTATGACCAATTTATCCATGATGTTGCCTTGCAAGACTTAGATGTAACCTTTGCCATAGACCGAGCAGGGCTGGTGGGCGAGGATGGTGCCACGCACGCAGGCGTGTTTGATTTGGCATACCTTAGATGTGTGCCGAATGTTGTTATTGCCACTCCTAGTGATGAGCATGAGTGCTATCATTTACTCAACGCTTGCTATCAGCATGGCGGAACGGCTGCTATTCGTTATCCACGAGGGGTGGGAGTGGGGCGTGAAATTGATAAGCAAAGCAATGAACAGTTTGCCATTGGTAAGGCTAAAATCGCTTGGCAATCGGATAATTTTAATAATAAAGCGGATAAAAGATTTGCTGTACTGGTCTTTGGCACTCGTTTATATGATGCACTGTCAGCCAGTCAAAATTTCCATCACGGCACAGTAGCCCCCATCACGGTGGTGGATATGCGGTGGGTCAAACCACTAGATACGAAGCTGATTGGTGAGCTGATAGAGCAGGGCGTAACTCATATCATCACAGCAGAAGAGCATCAAATCATGGGTGGGGCAGGCTCAGCGGTGGGCGAGTACCTAGCAAGCATTGGATTTGTGGGTAAGCTTACCCAAATTGGCATTGATGATAGATTTGTCGCACATGGTTCGCACGGTGAGCAACTTGCCGAATGTGGACTTGATGAACAAGGGATTTTGGCACACTTAACCGCACTAAATGACTGTGACAAAATAGAGCAATAAAAATCTTACGGCATGGCGAATAATTAGTTCTGATTGTCATATGTTGTATGCGCATTTATTTAAACTTAAGCCATCTAAAAACCATCAAAAATTATGGTAATTTAAACTTAATTTTTGTATAATGGCAGATTATTTTTGTATGATGAATACAAAAGCATTCTTTAACTTATTCAATAAAACTCATCAAAATTTACAAGGTGTATTATGGAACCTATGGTGGTGATTGCCTCCCAAGTGGCAAAAAAAGTCGGTCATGAGATTTTGCGTGCACATGAAAATCGCCATCGTATCGATTTGGCGGTAGAATCTAAGGGCTTGGACGGATTGGTAACAAAAATTGACCGTTATGCCGAAGAGTTAACCATCTCTTTATTAAAAGAAAGTTATCCAAATCATTCGTTTTTGGGTGAAGAATTTGGTCTACAAGAAGGTAAGGGTAATGATGCTGATTGGTGTTGGATTATTGACCCACTAGACGGTACGCACAATTTTGTGCATGGCTTGCCGCATTTTTGTGTATCCATTGCTGTCCAAAAAAACGGCATCACTGAGCATGGTATCGTTTATGACCCTGTGCGTGATGAATTATTCACCGCCTCTCGTGGTCGTGGGGCACGCCTAAACCAACGCCGAATTATGGTTTCAGACAGAAAGACGATTGCAGGCGGGTTGTTTACCACAGGGCACCCTTATGAGCGTATGGTTGGCGAGAGACGAACCAGCTTCGCTCGTCAGCATTTTGCTAGTCTGCAGGCTGTGTGTGAAAACGGCGGTCAGGTTCGCCGTTTGGGTTCGGCAGCACTGGATTTGTGCTATGTGGCAGCAGGTCGTTTTGATGGTTATTTTGAAATGTCATTAAAACCTTGGGATGTTGCAGCAGGTGAATTGATTGTAACAGAAGCTCGTGGCGTGGTGGTGGATCATCACGGAGCAAGTCAATCAATGAAGACAGGTTCGGTATTTGCGTGTAATGTTAAGCTATTAAAACCGCTGATGCAACTTGTCATCCCAACTTGGGAAAATGCCTTGATTCACTGATAACTTATGAGACAAAAAGCCGTCCTTTGGGACGGCTTTTTTATTTATGCTAAGATGACAGCTTTTAAGGTGGTCAATACAAAATGCCCATTTGCCTTTAAAAAGTATCAATTTTTATGTATTAAAAAACTGTTGGTATTGCTAATCAAGAATCAATATGCTTGGTTTTTGATTTGTGTGGTGTGTATGGCGTTGATACTGCTTGCTTACTTGATGTGCTGTTCATATATTGACAGATGTGATTCTATCAAGTGGGGTAGCTGTTCAATATCGGGCAAGGCGGTGCGACAAGCGGTGATGCCAAAGTCTAGTGTATCTTGATGATTGGTTAGCGTAATGTTTAGTGCTTGTCCATCAAAAAGCACTGAAGCAGGAAAAATACTTGTCAGGCGTGCCCCATGAAGATATAGTGGCTGGGTGTCGCTTGGTACATTGGAGATGATTAGATTAAATGCTTGTTTGGTAGGGTGAAATCTGGTGGCAAGGTTGATGCCTGCCCAGCCATAAGTCAGAGCACTGTAATTGATGATTTGTGCTGGATTCATGCGAAGAAAGCGTTTTTTGCTTTGATTGATGCTTTGACTGATGGTGTGTAAGCGAATAATGGGGTCTGGCTCATGGGTGGCAAGATTGGTCAATAAAAATGACAACTGATTGCCCAAACTGCTGTCATCTTGACGCAAACCAATGGGCACAAATGCAAGCAAAGGCTTGTTCGGTAGGGCGTTTTTTTGATTTAGATAATCTCTTAATGCTCCAGCACACACTGCCAAAATAACATCGTTGGTCGTTACCGAATGGTGCTGAGCCACTGCCAAGAATCGATGTTTGTTCAGTGAATGAATGATTAGGGTGCGTTCGTTACTGATGCGTTGGTTGAGCATTGAGGGCGGTGCATCAAAAGTGCTGATGGTATGTGAGCAATGACGATGTTTAAAGTTGCGTACGATCTCACGCATAACAGGTTTGATGGTGCCAATCTGCTCTTTGATGATGGATGTGATGGACTTGCGGATGGGAAGTGCGGTGCGATATTTGGTGGTTGATGACCAAAATGGCTGTTGAAATGGTTCATCTGGCGAGCTACTAAAAGAGCGTTCTAGTAGTCGCATGGCAGCAACACCATCTGCCATGGCGTGGTGAGCCTTAAGATAGATGGCAAAACGCTTAGGGCTGTTAGCAGACTTTGCTGACAACCCTTCAATAAAATGCAGCTGCCATAGTGGGCGGTTGCGGTCTAAGATGATGCTGTGCTGATGTGAAATGTAGGTCATTAGCTCATCATCGCTTCCTGTGTCAAGCCTGATGTGTCTAAAATGATGGCTGATATCAAATGTTTTAACGGTATTCCAAAAAAGATAGTTTTTTAGGACTTGATTAAATGGGAAGCTGGGTGCGGATTGATTATTTTTGATTTTTGTGATCAAATCATTAATGAAGTTATCATCAGCAGATTGTGGTATGTCAAATAAGCACAACCCTGAAACATGCATAGGCTGTTTTGCCGATTCTAACAACAAAAATAATAAATCAATAAGGGATAAAGGACGCACGCAGATTTCCTAGTTGACGCAGTCTAAACGGTAAAGGTAAGTTACCAATCAAGTTTAAATCTTGATTGGCGGTTGGTTGCAAAATGGCTAAAACTTTCATCATTGAAAGAAGTAGCCTGTCTGAGGCGAACTGGCGACAGCCATTTTGCGAGCAGGCATACGACCTGCCAAGAAAGCCTGACGACCTGCATGAATGGCATTTTTCATGGCGTGTGCCATCATCACAGGGTTTTGGGCGTGTGCGATGGCTGAGTTCATCAGCACACCATCGCAGCCAAGTTCCATGGCGATGGCGGCATCAGATGCTGTGCCTACGCCTGCATCGACCAAAATAGGCACATTGGCATTTTCAATGATGAGGCTTAGCGTGTGGCGATTAAGCAGTCCTAGCCCTGAACCAATTAAGCTACCGAGTGGCATCACTGCAACACAGCCTATGTTTTCAAGTTCTTTGGCGATGATGGGGTCGTCTGAAGTATAGACCATGACATCAAAACCATCATCAATCAGCACACGAGCCGCCTTTAAAGTTTCGGTAACATTGGGGTATAAGGTTTTTTCATCGCCTAGAACTTCAAGTTTGACCAGATTATGCCCATCAAGCAACTCACGAGCAAGTTGGCAGGTGCGAATGGCACTATCAGCATCAAAACAGCCTGCAGTATTTGGCAAAATGGTGTAGTCTTTTGGCGAGATGACATCTAGTAGGTTTGGCTCTCCTTTATTTTGACCAATATTGGTGCGACGAATGGCAACTGTAACAATCTGACTGCCACTGGCTTTGATGGCGTTGCTTGTCTCGGTCAAATCTTTGTATTTGCCCGTGCCAACAAGTAGGCGTGATGAAAAAGTGCGAGAACCAATATGGAAGGTGTCATTAGCCAAGGGGTTTTGGGTTATTTCGCTCATAAAAAACTCTAAGTGATTCTAAAAATTTGCATTAGTATAGCAAATTTCTTGATGATTTTTTTGTAAAAATGCTAAATTTTATGGCTGTTTTTACCAAGAAATCCGAATCACTCAAACAGGTTGGATGTGTGTGGTGGTAGATGCAATGTGTGTTTAAGGTGTTGTGGTGAGTATAAAAATATAAAAAACCTGCCGACTATATAGTGGGCAGGTTTTAAGATATGGGGTGAATGATGGGACTTGAACCCACGACAACCGGAATCACAATCCGGGGCTCTACCAACTGAGCTACATCCACCATATTAACTGACTGGCAGCAGGCAAATGGCGCGCCTAGCAGGATTCGAACCTGCGACCACCTGCTTAGAAGGCAGATGCTCTATCCAACTGAGCTACAGGCGCTCTAGTGGCTTAATGTTAGTTATGATAAATCGACATTTACTAACAAAAAAAGCCGTTAAGGCTTTAAATATGGTCGGAGTGGAGGGATTCGAACCCCCGACCCTCTGGTCCCAAACCAGATGCGCTACCAAGCTGCGCTACACTCCGTTTTTAACTTAGCAGATTATCTTTCGATGTCTGCCGTCGTTGTGGTGCGTATGATACAGCTAAGTGCCATAGGTGTCAATTAAAATTTTAAAAAAAGTGATAAAAAATTTATAACATTATGATTTATAACAACTTTTTTATGGATAAAAATTCATTGATTATTCACTGGTCTCGGTGATGATGGTCATGCCGTGTGCGATTGCACCACGAGTACCGCCAATCAGGTGAATGATGTTGCGTGTTGGGTAAAGTTCATTGAGATATGAACAAGCACGAGCTGCTTTTGTGCCACCGCCACATAGCACATAAATATCTGCCGTCGTGTCAGTTGGCAGGTATTCTGTCAATGCGTCTATCGGTGCGTTTTTGGCGTGCTCGATATGACCAAGATGATAGCTTTGGGCGTCTCGGACATCTAAGATGATTTTATCTACGCTGGGGTTAAATTGCTCAATGGGTAGTTCTTTAATCATGATTTTCTCCGATTTTAGTGGTTTAAGTGATTGAAAATATTAAAATTTTAGATGCCAACAATCAATAAACTTGCCAAACATTCTGATAAGATGCACAATATATCAAATAGATGGGTGTGCAATGCTCACCAAGTTGCTTACTCTACCATAACCATAAAGCTACGACAAGACAACCAGAATGAATATGACAACAACAAAAATACGCTGTAACTGGTGTGGACAAGACTCTCTATATCAAGCCTATCATGATAACGAATGGGGTGTGGTGTGTCATGATGATGAGCGACTTTTTGCCATGTTGTGCTTGGAGGGTATGCAAGCGGGGCTTAGTTGGATTACGATCCTAAAGAAGCGGGAGAATTATTATCAGGCTTTTGATGGTTTTGATGCGTCTAAGATTGCTCAATATGATGATGAAAAAATCAATGAGTTGATGAGTAATGCAGGCATTATTCGCCATCGTCTAAAAATAAAAGCCATCATTGCCAATGCCAAAGCCTACTTAAAAATCAAAGAGAACCAGTCATTTAATGATTATGTGTGGGGTATCGTGGTATGCCATCAAGATAGAACACCTTTGATTAATCATCCAAAAACAGCAGAAGAGATTCCTACAAAGACGGCCGCCAGTATCGCCTTATCAAAACAGCTCAAAAAAGATGGTTTTAAGTTTGTTGGTCCTACTATTTGTTATGCCTATATGCAGGCGTGTGGTATGGTCAATGACCATGTGGCTGATTGTGATTTTAAATGATTGAGTTGGTCATCATAATGTACAAAGTTGCAAGTCTAAAAATGGATTTTAATCAAGGGTGTGATTATAATAAGGAGAAAAAATTTTATTCGCCCCTATATTTTTTTGGCAAATTTTAGTAAAATTCGGTTTTACCAGTAAGTGATGAATTCTTATGACTAAATTTATTTTTGTAACAGGCGGTGTGGTTTCATCTTTGGGTAAGGGCATTGCGGCTGCATCATTGGCATCTGTGCTTGAGGCTCGTGGTCTTAAAGTTACCATGACAAAGATGGATCCTTATATTAATGTTGACCCTGGAACGATGAGTCCATTTGAACATGGTGAGGTATTCGTTACCGAAGATGGGGCGGAGACCGACCTTGATTTGGGTTATTATGAGCGTTTTTTGAGACGCTCAAAGATGAGTAAGGCGAATAATTTTACCTCTGGTCGCATTTATCAGACTGTACTTGCCAAAGAACGCCGTGGCGATTATTTAGGTAAGACCGTACAGGTTGTACCACATATCACCGATGAGATCCAAAGTCGCATTTTGGCATCTGGGGAAGGTTATGATGTGGCGATGATTGAGATTGGCGGTACAGTAGGCGATATTGAAAGCCTACCTTTTATGGAGGCGGTGCGTCAGCTTATGGTGAAACTTGGGCGTGAAAATACCATGCTCATGCACCTAACCTTACTCCCTTATATCTCATCAGCCAGTGAATTAAAAACTAAGCCAACTCAGCACTCAGTTAAAGAGTTGCTATCCATTGGCATTCAGCCTGATATCTTGGTGTGTCGCACAGAACACGATGTGGATGCAGATACTCGTCGTAAGATAGCAATGTTTACCAATGTGTCAGAGCGTGCCGTTGCTGTATGTAAAGATGCTCGTAGCATCTATGAGATTCCACGCACTTTTTATGAGCAAGATTTGGATGATTTGGTATGTGAGCGATTTGGCTTTGAGTTACCAGAGGCGGACTTGTCTGATTGGGATAAAGTGATTGATGGTCTGTTTGATGCCGATGGCGAGATTGTCGTGGCGATGGTGGGTAAATATGTTGAGCTACCTGATGCTTATAAGTCGGTCAATGAGGCTTTATTGCACGCAGGTATTCACAATAAAACCAAAGTGAAAATTCACTACATTGATGCCGAAAAACTAGAGACCGAAGCCAATCTAATGGGTGAGCTAAAAGCGTGCGATGCTGTGCTTGTGCCTGGTGGTTTTGGTGAGCGTGGCACTAAGGGTAAGATGATGGCGATTCAATATGCTCGTGAGAACAACAAGCCTTATTTGGGCATTTGCTTGGGTATGCAGCTTGCGGTTATTGAGTTTGCTCGTAATGTTTTGGGCTTGCAGGCGAACTCTACTGAGTTTGACCGTAAGGCTACAGACCCCATCATTGGCTTGATTACCGAGTGGCTTGATGAAAAAGGCGAATTGCAAATCCGTTCTGATGATAGTGATTTGGGTGGTACCATGCGTCTAGGTGCTCAAGAAGCACAGTTGGTATCAGAATCAAAACTTGCCAAGATTTATGGTGCCGTGAACATTACTGAGCGTCATCGCCATCGCTATGAAATGAATAACCGCTACATTGAGCCATTAGAGCAAGCGGGAATGAAAATTTCAGGTTATTCTGCCAAACAGCACTTGGTTGAAGCGGTTGAGATTGACAATCATCCTTGGTTTGTGGCGGTGCAATATCACCCAGAGTTCACAAGTTCGCCTCGTGGCGGTCATCCGTTATTTAATGGCTTTATTAAAGCAGCCATGGATGTCAAGGGCTAATCAAATCAAGCATGTCAATGAATGATTGGTATGCTTTTTAATCAGTGATTAACTAGCTTTAATGAGTTAATTAGGGTGGCTTAATAACAAGCCGGTCATTAAAATTAAGCAAGAAAAGGATAAATAGTCATGACACAGTCATTATCCACACCGCAATCACACATCAATGTTGCAGGCATCGAGATTGGCAACGATAAGCCTTTTGTACTATTTGGTGGCATGAATGTGCTAGAAAGTCGAGAGCTTGCCTTTGAGATTGCAGAGACTTATATTGATATTTGTCATCGTTTGGGTATTGGCTATGTATTCAAGGCAAGCTTTGATAAGGCGAACCGCTCGAGCCTGTATTCATTTCGTGGTCCTAGCCTTGAGACAGGTTTAACTTGGCTTAATGACATTAAAGAAAAATATGGCGTTCCCATCATCACTGATGTACACGAGCCTTATCAAGCTGCCCCTGTAGCGAAAGTGGCAGACATTATTCAGTTGCCTGCATTTTTGAGTCGTCAGACTGATTTGGTGAGTGCAATGGCAAAGACAGGGGCGGTCATTAACATTAAAAAAGCCCAATTTTTAGCACCACATGAAATGTCTCATATTATCAATAAATGCCTAGAGGCGGGCAATGATAAGATTATTTTATGCGAGCGTGGCACTTCATTTGGTTATAACAACTTGGTTGTTGATATGCTTGGCTTTGATATCATGAAGGGTATGAATGTGCCGGTATTTTTTGATGTTACTCATTCCCTACAAGAGCCTGGCAAGCGAGCTGATAGTGCAGGCGGTAGACGCCATCAAATCACAACGCTGGCTCGTGCGGGCATGGCGACAGGACTGGCAGGACTATTTTTGGAAGCACACCCAGACCCTGATAATGCCAAATGCGATGGCCCTTGTGCTTTGCATCTAAATCAGCTGGAGTCTTTTTTGTCTCAGATTAAGCAGTTGGATGAGTTGGTTAAAGGCTTTGAGGCGTTAAATACATATTAACCATGGTTGACATAGGTAACATGGGTGAATATTTATGTTATACTATGACTTATTTTGTTTGACCTATCATTAAATTTTCCTAACCAAACTAAGGAACATATCATGTACGCTGAGAACTATGACAATCAGTTAGAAATTAAAGACATTGTTGCTCGTGAAATTTTGGATTCTCGAGGCAATCCTACCATCGAAGCTGATGTGGTATTAGCAAATGGTGTGGTAGGTCGTGCATCTGCCCCAAGCGGTGCATCAACAGGCTCAAGAGAAGCACTAGAGTTAAGAGATGGTGATAAAGCTCGCTATCTAGGCAAGGGTGTTAAAAAGGCCATCACCAATGTCAATAGTCAGATCAGAAGTTCACTGCTAGATAAGCTAATCACCAATCAAGCAGAGATTGATAAGATTCTCATCGAGCTTGATGGTACAGAAAATAAAGGTAATCTTGGTGCGAACGCAACTTTAGCCGTGTCTTTGGCAGCAGCTCGTGCAGCAGCAACTGCTCAAAACCTGCCTTTATTTCAATATATCGCCAACCTGCGTGGACAGACTGCACTAACAATGCCTGTGCCGATGATGAATATCCTAAATGGTGGTGCTCATGCGGATAATACTGTTGATATTCAAGAGTTTATGATTGAGCCTGTGAATTTTACCAGCTTCTCTGAAGGCTTGCGTGCAGGAGCAGAGATTTTTCATGCCTTAAAATCAGTCTTAAAATCTCAAGGTTTGAACACGGCAGTAGGTGATGAGGGTGGTTTTGCACCAAACTTGCGTTCAAATGAAGAAGCCATCACCGTTATTCTAAAAGCAATTGAACAAGCAGGCTACACCGCAGGCAAAGATATTTATCTTGCATTAGACTGTGCATCAAGTGAATTTTACAAAAACGGTCAGTATGTGCTAGAGGGTGAGGGTAATAAAGCATTTACTAGCAATCAGTTTGCTGATTATTTGGCGGGCTTGGTGCGTCAATATCCGATCATCTCTATTGAAGATGGCTTGGATGAATCCGATTGGGAAGGTTGGGCATATCTGACCAGTATTTTGGGCGATAAGATTCAGTTGGTTGGTGATGACTTGTTTGTAACCAATCCAAAAATTCTAAAAGAGGGTATTGATAAGAATATCGCTAATGCCATTTTGATTAAGTATAACCAAATCGGAACGCTGTCTGAGACGCTAGATGCCATTTATCTTGCCAAAGAACATGGTTATGCCACTGTCATTAGCCACCGTTCTGGTGAGACTGAAGACGCTACCATTGCTGATTTGGCTGTTGGTACGGCAGCAGGTCAAATCAAGACAGGTTCGCTATGCCGTTCTGACCGTGTGGCTAAGTACAACCAACTGCTTCGCATTGAGCAGATGGTAACGGCAAGCTATCGTGGTCGTGAAGAATTCATCGGACTTCGTGGTTAATTGAGTACTGTTGTGGGAAGTACGACAAAAAGACCTATGCTCACCGTAACAACCAAGCGACTTGGCACGGTGGGCTATTTATGCCTGATTGTCTTTGCTGTGGTTGTACTGGTTCTCTTGCAGTATCAGTATTGGCATGGCGAGAGTGGTCATGCTAACTTAAATCTACTCAATGAACAAATCGCCAAACAGCTAAGTATTAACAGCGAGCAAGCCCAAAAGAACAGCCTACTGCGTGCTGATGTGCGTGATTTAAAAACTCAAACATCCGCCATAGAAGAGCATGCAAGAATTGATTTGGGGCTAATTAAGTCTGGCGAGACTTTTTTTCAGCTGTCTAATTCACCCATTACTTATAGTCGGCAGATGATTACAAGTGATGAAGTGGATGCGGTTGAGCCTGTAGATGGCTTGGTAGAAACGGATTTGGATCATTAGCATGGATAATATAAGATTGGCAAGTTGCCAGTCTTATTTTTTTCGCTGTTGTTTTTTTGTATTCTAGAAGATGTATGGGTGGCGGTGTGTGGTATGTTCTTATCAATGATGAACCATGTGATTTAAGGTTGGTGGTTTTATATGCTGGATGATTTAAAAAATACCAATAACAGCACTGACGCAGTTCATGCTTTAATGGTGGCGGCAGGTAGGGGTTCTAGGTTTGGTTCAGATTTGCCCAAGCAATACCTTTTATTAACAGATAAGACAGTGCTTGAAGAGAGCTTGGCTTGCCTAGATGGTGATGGCATTGATGATTTGACTTTGGTCATTGCTAAAGATGATACATATTTTGATAAGCTGAATCTGACTCGTCAGCGACCGCTATTTGTTGGTTTTGGTGGTCTTGAGCGCTGGCAGTCGGTGCACTCAGGCGTATCGTTGATCCGTGCTCGTGATGGGCGTGATGATGACTGGGTGGTGATTCATGATGCAGCACGCCCTTGTTTACCAAAGGCGGATTTAACAGCGTTACTGACCGCCTTAGAAGTGTGCAATGCGGATGCGGCAATACTGGCGACACCTGTGGTAGATACGCTAAAGCAAGTATCTTGTGAAGGTTTGATTGAAAAAACAGTGGATAGAAGCACGCTTTGGCAGGCACAAACTCCGCAGGCGTTTCGCCTAAAAACACTCGAGATGGTGCTAGATAAAGTAGCGGAGTTGGGGCTTGATATCACTGATGAAGCCAGTGCCTTTGAAATGCTAGGGTATAGGGTGCAAATAGTGCAGGGTTCAAGGCTTAATATGAAGCTTACTTATCCTGATGATTTGCCATTACTGCGGTTGATACACAAACAATTAACCGATGAATAGATGAGTTGTCCTAAGTTGTAAGGTATATATGCCAAGTTTTTTAAGTGCGTTGATAATTGCCATCATGCTTGGGGTGCTTGCTGTCATGCCAACTGTGGCGGTTGGCGATGATTTATCAACATGGCTACTATCTCCTTATGCTAATGGCATACTGTCGGCACTGCTGATGTGTACGGTGATTGGTTTTGGTTGGTTGCTAAGACACGCTCAATCAATGAAGGGTGTGTTATTTGCATTGTTGTTTGTTGTGTTGACAAGTTTGTTTGTTTTTCGTGCGATGATGGCACACCATGAATTTGAGCAATCAACCATATCACATAATCACACCGTTACTGCTACGGTGCATATAGATGACATCAGTGATACTGTATATGATGATTTAATGGGTGGTAACTATCGCCAAAAGGCGGTCATCACTGATATCAAACCTGTTTTTCAACTTAATCGCCATGCAGATGATGCACTGATGGCAACCAACCCTTTTCATGTGCAAGCTGATGACCAACTGTATGCTACGCCAAACAGCATATCGTCAGATGATTTACCCTTGCCTGCTCAGATGACGGTGCTTTTGACGGCAAGGGTAAATCCTTCTGGGCATTTAATAAATCTTAATCAATTAGCACCGAATATAAAAGCACGCATGACGCTTGTGCTAGAACCCATTGCCACTCAAAAAAATGCTAGCGGTTTTGATGGCAATATCTGGCTACGCACCAGACATATTCATGCGATGGCACAAGTTATCGCCATTGACAGGGTGGAAGTCATACAACCAAACTCACTAATGAGCCATCTTGAATCACTACGCCAACAGCTACGAGTGCATTTTTATCAAGATTGGCAGTCTTTAAGTTTGGCTAAGCAACAAGCAAAAGCTGTGACATTAAGCCTATTAACAGGCGATAGAGCACTCATTAGCACACAGACAAAATCTTTATATCAACTGGCCGGCATTTCACATTTGCTAGCAATTTCTGGTACGCATGTGGTATTTTTGGCATTGATACTGGCGTCATTGGTAACATGGTTGGTGGATAAGATTGCCCCTAGTGTTTATATGCGTACGCCAAGATGGCAGATTCGGCTGACTGTTATGTTGATTGCTAGCATGGGTTATGCCTTGTTCACGGGATTTGATGTGCCTGCCGTGCGTACGGTGTATATGCTAGCGGCATTAGCATTAACTCGCTATTTTGTGCTACCGTTGTCGGATTTGAGCTTGCTTTGTATTGTGGGGCTAATCATGGCATGGCTTGATCCTTATGTTTTATGGCAGGCGGGATTTTGGTTGTCATTTGTGGCGGTCTTGTTGCTCATGCGTTATGAGAATGTCTGGAGTGATGGCACGGTGCAGGGTTGTGGTTATTTTGCCAAAATTCGCGCTATTTTGTTGTTACAATGCTGGCTATTTGTGGCGATGCTACCATTGTCAATTTTATTTTTTGGCAAAGTATCTCTTTGGAGTGTGCCAGTTAATTTGGTCGTGGTTGGGCTTTTTGGTGTTGTTATCGTTCCGATTAATTTGGTTGCAGGGGCAATATTTACATTTTCATCAAGCATTGCTGATGTACTATGGAGACTGTCTTCTACAATTTTGTTGTGGCTACATGAGGCGTTAGAACTCTTGCTCGTGGGTGATTCTTGGCTGTATGCACCATTTGGGGCGGCGGGGTTTGTATTATGTGTGCTTGTATCTATCCCACTGATGACAAGAGTGCTACCAAGATCATTATTATTACTACCTGCATCGGCACTATGTTTTATGGTCATCAATCATGTGCTAGGCGTACCATTGAATAAAGATGGTCGTGCCGCGGCAATCTTGGTGAATGCAGGGCATGATTATTTGGGAGCGGTGCTGATTAAGCATGAATCTGGGGCATGGCTATTGCTATCGGACTATGGGGTAAAATCACTTGGAGAGAGACAGGCAGATGTTTTAATTGGCGAGCTTCGGCGGAACAGCATCAATATGCTAACAGGTGTCATCACTCAGACTCCAAGTACAAAGTTGCCATTATTAGTCGCACGACTACAACAGAGCATTCCGATTGGACAATATTGGCAGGCAGGGCGTTCTAATGAGACGCTCAGTCAGCTGACTGCTATGCCTTGTCAAGTAGGGCAAGCCTATCAATCTCAGGCGTTATCTGTGCGTGCCATCACAGGCTGGCAGTATATCAATGATGAGTCGGTGTGGGGCTGTACCATTGAGATGGTATCAGATGTACCCATTTCCCTGCCAGATAATGAGCAAGACGAGTCAACTCATGTCTCTCGGCTTGTCATCAATGGCTCTACGCACAAAAATACTTGGGTGCTGTGGCGTGGGCTTTGTGAAAATGATGCAACACTTGCTTCGCCTAAAGCTGGGGCGTGGCTGTCTCATCCAATGGCGGTGGCGGACATACAGGCCATTGATATGCTATTTGATGATTAGGTGGGTATGTAGAATGAACGAATGTTGCTTGTTTAAAATCTACTAGATACTAGGATATTTAAGGCTTTTGAGTTACAATGGGTGCTTTATTATCACAACATTTATATCACAAAACAATGGCGGTTATCGCCTATCAATATATATTTATAGGAAAAAAACATCATGGTTTGGCCACCTAATCCTCATCAGTCGCCCTCATCTTCAGCAAATACCCCTAAGTCATCGCCCACATCACCTGAATGGCAACTCATCGAAAAAACCATGATGGCGGGCATTGAAGAGCAAAAGAGAGCTCGTCGTTGGAGCATATTTTTTAAATTATTAACTTTTGCTTATGTGGTGTTTTTTGTGTTATTTTTGGGTAGGGGCTGTACAACAACTAACACTAAAGCAGGTGTGCCAATGGGTATTGGTGAGCCACATTTAGCGGTGGTTGATGTACAAGGGGCGATCATGCCAAATAGTGAAACCAGTGCACATCATATCAATGCTGCCTTGCAAGAAGCATTTGAGAATACCAATGCCAAAGCGGTGGCACTGGCTATTAATTCGCCTGGTGGTTCGCCTGTGCAGTCTGATGAAGTATGGCAGATGGCAATGGAGCTAAAAGCAGAGTATCCTGATAAAAAACTTTACGCCATCATTGGTGATACAGGTGCATCAGGAGCGTATTATATCGCATCGGCGGCCGATGAGATTTGGGTAAATCCATCTAGTTTGGTTGGCTCTATCGGTGTGATCATGTCTGGGTATAATATTGAGCGACTGTTGGATAAGGCGGGCATTGCTGATCGTACTTTAACCGCGGGCGAATACAAGGATATCTTATCCATGTCAAGACCGATGAATGAGATTGAGCGTACCCATGTGCAGAGTCTGCTAAATGATACGCATCAAAATTTCATTGAAGCGGTTAAAAAGGGTCGTGGAGATCGCCTAAAAAACCCTGAGCAAAATCAGATATTTACAGGGCTATTTTGGACGGGTAAGCAGTCTGTTGAGCTGGGTTTGGCAGATAAGATTGGTGGTATGTCGCAACTAGAAAAACAGCTAAAACTGGAATCGGTGAATTATAGCTATATTGACCCTGTTAAGCAGTTTTTTGACCGTTTTGGGGTGCAGATGGGTAAAGGTCTGGGGCAGGGAATTAAGATTGGTATTTTGGGACAAGATGCACAGTTGCAATAACAAGCACCGCCATCAATAAAAAACGCACTTATTAAAGTGCGTTTTTTATTGATTTATGGCCTAAGTGATGGATTGGTCTAAGTCGCAGTTTTTATTGACATCAGCCAGTGCTTCATCGATGATTTTTTGGCTGACGCCTTTTTTGCGTAACTTTTCAATAAATAGCACATCATCCGCTAAGTTGTAATTACAGTTATCACGGTCTAGCCCTTGACGAATGTATAGACGAATTAAGCCTTGAATGCGATTAAAACCATGTGTACCAGCCGTCTCTTCTAGATGACTGATGATTTCTTCAGACAGTCGCAAATGCACGGGACGCATGACGACTTCTGGGTGATTGGAAAATTTGTTTTTAATCTTTGGGGAAATCATAGGGTCTTCTTGATTTTGTTTTGATGGAATAAATTGCTACATTCTATCATAAAATGATGACAAAAACACCTTAATTTTCCTTATACAAGAAAACTTGTGCCAATATTTTAAACTAACTTTATAATGCGTATACAGATGATTTTATGAGTTGGATTGTTATTTTAGGTGCTTGACTATTACTGTCATACAAAATAAAATAAAAATTCCGCCAGTATGACGGAACTTTTATTTTGTTATTGACTGATGATAAATAATCAATCAGTGGCGGAAATGACGCATACCAGTAAATACCATGACGATGCCGTGTTCGTTAGCGGCGGCGATGGTTTCATCATCACGCATTGAGCCACCTGGCTGAATGATGCACTTGATGCCAGCAGCAGCGGCATTATCAATGCCATCTCGGAAGGGGAAGAAAGCATCTGATGCCATGACCGCACCTTCAACAGCAAGCCCTGCGTGTTCAGCCTTGATGGCAGCGATGCGAGCAGAATTGACACGACTCATTTGACCTGCACCAATACCGACAGTTTGACGGTTCTTGGCATAAACGATGGCGTTGGATTTAACATATTTTGCCACTTTCCAAGCAAAGATAAGGTCGTCAAGCTCGGCTTCTGTTGGTGCTCGCTCGGTAACAACACGCAAATCATTCTTAGTAATCATGCCCAAATCTTGGTCTTGAATCAACAGACCGCCATTGACACGCTTGTAGTCAAGCTGTGCAGTACGCTCAGTAGGTTCTGGCAATTCACCACAAACCAACACACGCACATTTTTCTTGGTGCCTGTGATGTCAAGTACGCCATCAGCGATGGCAGGGGCAATAATAACCTCAACAAATTGACGCTCAACAATGGTGCGAGCGGTATCAACATCTAGTTCACGGTTAAAGGCGATGATACCACCAAAGGCAGATTCTGGATCGGTCTCATAGGCAAGGTTGTATGCTGTTAAGATGCCATCGGTTGATAGTGCTACGCCACAAGGGTTGGCGTGCTTAACAATGACGCAAGCAGGCTTGACGAATGATTTGACGCATTCAAGAGCTGCATCGGTATCAGCGATGTTGTTATAAGATAGCTCTTTGCCTTGTAGTTGTTTGGCGGTGGCGACCGATGCTTCTTTGGCGTTTGCTTCAACATAGAAGGCGGCTTTTTGATGTGGATTTTCGCCATAGCGTAGATCTTGGGCTTTGTTTAATTGCGTGTTAAAGGTGCGAGCAAAATCAGCCGTTGGTGTGGCGTCCTCACTTGGGTGGGTGGCGGTGCTGTTTAATCTTGCCCCAAAAAATGAAGCAATCATGCCATCATAATTTGCGGTATGTTCAAAGGCTTTTACCGCCAAATCAAAACGAGTGGCGTAGCTGATATTGCCCGTGTTGTTAATTTCATTTAAGATGCGAGCATAGTCGGCAGGATTGGTGATGATGCCGACATGAGCGTGGTTTTTGGCAGCAGAACGCACCATTGCAGGGCCGCCGATATCAATGTTTTCAATGGCGTCAGACATTTTGACATCAGGCTTGGCAACCGTAGCGGCAAATGGGTAGAGATTGACAGCGACAATATCTATGCGGTCAATGCCATGAGCGGTCATGACTTCATCATCAATACCACGACGACCCAATATCCCCCCATGAATCTTTGGGTGTAAGGTTTTGACACGACCATCCATCATCTCGCTAAATCCTGTGTGCGATGAGACTTCAATGGCATTGATGCCTGATTCGGTTAATAGTTTAAATGTACCCCCAGTAGACAAAATGCCAAAGCCTGCATCAATCAGTCCTTTGGCAAAGTCGATAATTCCTGATTTATCTGACACTGACAGCAGTGCAAAACGCTTAAAACTCATAACTCACCTTATAAAAATGGTTGAACATCCAGTTAAACACCCAGTTGAATATCTGGCTTAATATGCCAATTACTGCTTAAGCATATACGAGATTTAATAATAGCATTTTGACGGGGTTTTATAAAGGGGTGATGAGTGCTTATATGCAATTTTCTGTGTTTTATGCCATGTTTTTATTGTGTGCTAGATGGGCTTGTTTGCCTGTTAATAAAAAAAGTCCAGTCAATGATGGCTGGACTTTTTGCTTGCGACTGTTCTTGGCTAACTTAGCCTACCCAGATAAATTTGATGATAAATAGCAAGGAAACCACAGCAACAGGTGCATTGATTTCTTTATAACGATTTGTGGCGATTTTCATGACACAGTAGCTAATAAATCCAAAAGCAATCCCTTCGGTGATGGAGTAGGTAAATGGCATCATCGCTGCCGTAATAAAGGCAGGCGTGGCTTCGGTCAAGTCTTCCCAACGCACTTTAATAAGACTGCTTGCCATTAAGATGCCAACGAAGACCAGTGAGCCTGCGGTGGCATAGGCAGGAACGATGCTTGCCAAAGGCGAGAAGAAAATGGTGAGTAAAAACAAAACACCTACCACGACAGCTGTCAGCCCTGTACGACCACCCACTGATACACCAGCACCACTTTCAATATAAGTACTGATGGCAGATGTACCCATATATGAACCAACTACGGCACTGGTGCTGTCCACCAATAAAGCCTGTTTCATTTTGGGGAATTTGCCGTCCTTATCGGCAAAACCCGCCTTGTCAGTAACAGCAATCAGCGTACCTGATGAATCAAATAAGTTGACGAGCATAAACGAGAAGATAATCCCGAGTAATGCCACATCTAACGCCCCTACGATATCCACTTGTCCGACCACAGGGGTTAAGGCAGGTGGTAGGGATAGAATCTGCCCTGTAAACTGAACACGATCATCAAAGATGAGTGCAAGGGCGGTAACAATCACAATGGAGACAAGTACGCCAGAATGACGACCTTTGGCAGCCATTGCCACGATGATAAAAAAGCCAAGTACGCCCATTAGGAGTGTTGGTGAATGTAGATTACCCACAGTAACAAGTGTTGCTTCATTTGGTACGATCAACCCCATGTTTTTAAAGCCGATGAGTGCAATGAATAGCCCGATGCCTGCACTGATACCAACACGCAGACTCAAAGGAATGCTTGCCATCAGCCAATAACGCACCCCAAAAATGGTGAGTAAGAATAATCCTACCGACCCCCAAAAGATTGCTCCCATGCCTGTTTGCCATGAGTAGCCAAGTTTTGAGACGACAACAAAAGCAAAAAAGGCATTTAACCCCATCGCAGGGGCAAGAGCAATGGGTAGGTTGCTAAATAGACCGATACCAATCGTACCAAAGGCAGCGATTAAGCAGGTGGTAACAAAGACGACCTGTGTATCCATGCCTGTCACGCCCAAGATGGACGGATTGACAAAGACAATGTACACCATGGTAAAAAATGTGGTGATGCCTGCGATGAGCTCGGTCTTGGCGGTGGTGTTTTTTTCGGTAAGATGAAAGAAGTTATCTAAAAAAGTTTTCATTGGTAGTCCAGCAGATAAGACGAATTAAAAGAACCAATGAAAAACAAAATGTTTTGTTTTTCTGATGAATTGTAACAGATTGGCAAGATAAAGACAAATTAAAAATACAATAAGTTGAGCAGGTGGTCATTAGGTGTGCTTTTGCTTATCTTAAGCCTGTATTAGAGAAAAAAATTTGGCTTTTAATGCCCAGATTAAAAGCCAATATGATGATGCGTAAGGTGGTGTTGTTTTTTAATGCCAGATAATCGGTGCCAATGATGATCGTCTGCATGTTTATAATTAAAGGCATCATCAAGCGTAAAATATGGTGTATAAGCATCAATGACTGATTGGGTCTGATTGGAGATTAGACCTGCCAACACAATGCTACCGCCATTTTTTAGGAGTGAGTTAAAATATGGTGCAAACTCAATGAGGGGCTTGGCTAGGATATTGGCAGTAATGGTATCTGCTTGTAGCTGATGGCTTTTTTGATAGTCGCTAAATTCGGTTGGCAAAAAGACGGTGAGTCTATCAGCCACGCCATTTAGTTTAGCGTTTTGAGTGGTGGCTAAGATTGCTTGTGGGTCAATGTCCACCGCAAATACTGCTTTTGCCCCAAGCAGTAGTGCCGCTACACCTAGCACACCTGAGCCACAACCGTAGTCAATGACGATTTTATCGGTTAAATCCTGTGCTGACAACCAATCTAAGCATAGGCGAGTGGTGGCATGATAACCTGTCCCAAAGGCAAGACCAGGGTCTAAGATGAGATTGATGGCGGTTGGGTCAGGAGCGTCTAGCCATTCAGGAACAATCCATAGGTTGCCTGCACATTGAACAGGTTGATAATGAACCATCCATTCACGAGACCAATCTTTATCATCAAGACGAGTTGTCCAAAAACGAGTTGCACCTACTTCGGCAGCGATGCGACTTGCCATGCCTTCAAAGTCTGTGCCAGCAAAACGGTCGTCAGAGTTGGTGTCAAAAATCGCCGTCATGACCACATCTCCCCATAATGGCTCTTCACCAGGTAATGGTTCAAATAAAGGCTCATCTCCTGCATCTTCTAGGATGATAGAAACCGCCCCTTCTTCATAAAATAAAGCTTCGGCAAGCTCAACTTTATCTTGTGAACATTGCAGGTGTAGTTGTTGCCATGACATAATTTTCGCCTTAAATTGATGAGTGAGAGCTAAGTTTGTGATAGATTTTGGTTATTATAGCAGATATGGCAGGCTTTGTCGCTTGCGGTATTGCCATTTGTATCACGATGTTGTTCGGCATTGAGACATCATGATGGATATATCACAAGGTGGTTGGCTTAGTATGCCATACTCTCGTTCTCTATTAAGTCTATTTGTTCATTTGGTGCGTGCCGATGTTCTTGGGGTGCGACACTCTCTTCGCCATAGCCATCGTGATACTCTTGATGAATCATGTCTGTATCTATCCAGCCATTTTCAACATATGCCACATCATTACCAAATCCATCAATGACGCAATTGGCGTATTGAGCAGGTGTGTACTGGCGGATGATGGGTAGTCGTACGGCGTGCTGACAGTATTCTTGGGACAAAAGACCTGTGCCATTATCCAACCATTGCCATTCGATACCGCTAGGCTGGTCAAGTTGGACGGGTGTATGGTTGAGCGACTGCATGAAGCGTCGCCAAATGGGTAGGGCGTGAGAGCTACCTGTCAATCCCAAGGGTTTGTTGTTATCAAGTCCAACCCAGACTACCGAGACATAATTACCACTATATCCTGCAAACCACGCATCACGACCGTCATTGGTTGTGCCTGTTTTGCCTGCCAGATTTAAAGAGCTGTTAAAATTACCCGCCTTTGCCGTGCCTTGAATGAATACCTGTTGCATGGCATAGTTGGTTAGATAAGTGGCTTCAGGCGATAGGCGAATTTGGGTGCGTTGATCGCTGTTTTGGAGTATGACGCCTTTATCATCAATGACTTTATTGATGGTGTGTAATGGTGTACTAACACCACCTGTAGCGAAAATCTGATACACACCCAGTATGTCCATGGCGGTCAAATCTACCGCTCCAAGTAGTATTGATGGGTAGGGTGGTAAACTTTGGTTGATGCCTAGTGCTTGTAGTTGTTTTTGAAAATTATGCAATCCAAATTCCATGCCAAGATTGACCGCTGCTTGATTGTACGAGTGGGCAAGGGCTTTGGTTAGTGGCGTTGCTCCGTGTGAGATGCCACCATAGTTTCTTGGTGTCCAAGACTGCCCATCAATGTTGTAGTTAGTAGGGCTATCATCGACACTGCTGGCTAAGTTGTAGCGTCCCGATTGCAGAGCGGTTAGGTAGATGACAGGTTTTAATAATGAGCCGACTTGTCGCTTAGCGTCAATGGCACGGTTAAAACCTGTAAAATCACCACGCCCACCTACCAACGCAACCACCTCACCTGTGTTAGGATTGGCACTGACCAAGGCGGCTTGTAAGGGGTTTTTTGTGCCATTGATGACGGCGTTATTGGCATGATTTTGGGCGATGGGGTCAAGCGTTGAGATGATGCGAAGCCCTCTGTTTTGTAGGTCCTCTTCTTTATAATATGCTTTTAACTCTCGAGAAATGGCATCAAAAAAATCAGGAAAACGACTTTTGGCGATAATCGGAGTTTTTACCACATCTAAGGGTTTTTGGATGGCATTATCATACTCACTTTGGCTGATTTTTCCTATGGTGAGCATATTATGCAAGACGGTGTTTCGTCTGTCGGTGGCACGCTTTGGGTGTTTTTTTGGGTTGTAATAACTAGAGCCTTTGGCAATGCCAACCAATAAAGCGTATTGGTCTAAACGCAACTCAGAAAGAGGCTTGTTAAAATAAAACTGTGAGGCAATCCCAAAACCGTTTACTGAGCGATTGCCATTTTGTCCTAAGTTAATCTCATTAAGATAGGCTAGTAAAATCTCATTTTTGTCATAATGCAGTTCAAGCAGTAGTGCCATAATGGCTTCATTGGCTTTTCGCTTTAAACTGCGTTCTGAATTTAGATAAAAATTCTTGACAAGTTGCTGTGTGATGGTTGAGCCACCTTGTCTTTGACCACCTGTCAGATTGGATAAAATTGCACGAGCTGTACCACGCAAGGATATCCCATGATGCTCATAAAAGTTACGATCTTCGGTAGCGATAAGTGCATCAATTAAGTGCTTGGGCAAGCTGTCTTTGTCAAGTAAGATACGGTCTTCATTGTTTTGGGGGTAAATACCGCCCACATTGACAGGCTCTAGGCGTAGCATGCCTTTGGTGGTGGGGTGACTGGTCTGAAGACTGGTAATTTTCCCATTAGAAAAGCTGATTTTGATGGTCTGCTTAGGTTCTATATCGCCATCGCCATAATCAAAACCACGAGTGTAAATCGTGTAGGTTGCCCCTTGCTGTTGATAACCACCTTGTTTGGTGCTGTTTTTGGTATAGTTGAGTAGTTTTAACCAGCTGTCAAGGTCGGTCTGACTAAGTGGTGCATTGGGTGAGAGTTCAAGTGGGCGAGAATAAACCGTTGCAGGAATATCCCAGCGACGATTTTCAAATTTATTGATGATGACACTGTTTAAATAAAATACATAAAGCCCAAGTAAAATCATGGCGGCGAGTACGACCACTAGCACGATAAAGCCTAAAACCGAGCCTTGCTGTTGTTTTGGAGTGTGGTTGTCCAAATGGCTGTGTGGAAGATGGGGGGGCTTAGTGAGCATAAACAGACCTTTATAATCAATGAGATAAACATACTAGCGATTTGTTGATATTTTATCAAGTACTAATTGATTGTTGATTAAAATGATTGATGGCGTGCATGATGGTTTTTGCCTAACTCTTCTAAACATCGTACCGGTGTATGTACAAAATTCACCAACTTTGTCTCATCAAGAATGTGCAATAACTGTGCTATAATGATACAAGGCTTTAAATAGATTTTGTTTGCCTTAAGGGTGATTTTTATTGCTTTTGAATGTCTTTTAGGCTGATTTTTCAGATTGTTTTGGAATGATTATGACCATCGATAATAAGATTGATGATGAAATTTCTCAGTCTTTACTCCTGCCTCCTACAGATGCGTGCTTTCATTGTGGTGAAGTGTTACCAAAAGAGCCTTTTTATACCACGATTTTCAATAAAGCTCGTCCGATGTGTTGTTTGGGCTGTCAGCTTGCCTCGCAAAGCATTGTGGATTTACAGCTTGAACAGTACTATCTAGACCGCCGTGAGATTAGCCCAACTGCTAGCCTGCCTGATGTGATGAATTTTGATGCGTATAATCATGATGATATTAAGGCACAATTTGTCTATCAAGAAGATGGTGGTAATACCGCAGAATTATCGGTGGCGAACTTACGCTGTTCGGCGTGCACTTGGCTTATCGAGACCCGTTTAAGAGCGATAGATGGCGTGCGAATGTGTCAGGTCAATCTGACTCAGCAGCGTATGCGAGTCAGTTGGGACGAGCATCGGTGTAGTATTGGTGAGATATTAAGGGCGGTACACTCGGTAGGCTATGATGCTAAGCCGTATCGACAAGATACGCATGAAGCCATGTTAAAACGCCAAAACAAGCAAATGCTGATTCGTCTGGCAATCTCGGCACTTGGGGCAATGCAGGCAATGATGTTTTCCATTGGTATGTATTTTGGGGCATATACAGGCATCTTGTTGGAGCATCGAGATTTCCTGCGGTATGTGGCGTTATTTGTTACCATACCTGTGTTATTCTATTCAGGCGTGCCGTTTTTTGCATCGGCATATAATGCCATCAAGGCTCGCCAAGTAAACATGGATGTGCCTGTTTGTATTGCACTCATCACCACTTTTGCTGCCAGTGTCTATGCAACCTTAACAGGAACAGGCGAAGCATATTTTGACTCGGTATCGATGTTTATTTTCTTTTTGTTGGCTGGTCGTTATATTGAACATAACGCTCGCCTAAAAGCATCAAACATGGCATCTGATTTGGTGGTAATCAATCCCATTTTGGTGCAAAAAATTACTAATGACAACGATCTTGTCGCTAAGTTAACTAAAGATGACACGCTAAGCCAAGATGATAAAAAATCCATCATTGATACATGGTGGCGACAACATCAGGCAAATCAAGAGCTAGTGATAAGCGAAGTCCAAGATAGACTGCTTGCTCAGTCGGTGGAGATTGGCGATGTCATCTGTATTGATGCAGGGTCGCAGATTGTTACCGATGGTATTTTGTTGTCAGAGACGGCGACGGTATCACAGAGTTTGCTAACAGGTGAGAGTGATTTGATTGTCAAGGAGCGTGGCGATGTGGTTGTGGGGGGTGCTCAAAATGATAGCCAGCCTTTTATCATGCTTGTTACGGCTAAGGTTGATGACAGCCAAATCTCTTTGATTGACAGACTGATGAATCGAGCCATGAGCGAAAAACCAAAAATCGCTCAAGATGCGGATAAGATGGCAAGATGGTTTGTGGCACGAGTGTTGGTGTTGTCATGTCTTGTGTTTGCGGTGTGGTGGTTTATTGATAAGCATGAGGCGTTATGGGCGACAGTGGCGGTGTTGGTGGCAACCTGCCCCTGTGCCTTAAGTCTTGCCACACCGATAGCCTTGACGGTATCAACCAATCGTTTGGCATCGCTTGGTTTTTTGGCGACTCGTGGGCATACCATTCAGACCTTATCGGAAGTAAGCCATGCTTGTTTTGATAAGACAGGCACGCTAACGCTTGGGCAGGCGAACCTTTTGGAGACGGTTAGCGTCATTGATAAGACGGATGCTCTAAAAATCGCCGCCGCTCTTGAGATTGGCTCAAAGCACCCTGTAGCGTGGGCTATACTAACAGCAGCTCACGGACTGCATTTGCCAAGTGTCAAAGATGGCATCCACCACACGGCAGGTGGTGTGGAGGGGTGGATTGATGGTGTGTGTTACCGCATTGGTCATCAACAGTTTGTGCAACCACAAGGCATACTGCCCACCATGTTGATAGAAAATCTTGGAAAATATCAGGCGAATATGTCGGTGTTGTTATCCTGTATGATTCAGGGTGAGTGGCAAACGGTGGCAAGATTTTATTTTAATGACACCATCAGACAAGATGCTCATGCAATGATTGATGAGCTAAAACGCCAAAATATCACACCCATCATGCTCACAGGCGACCCCAATCCAAGTGCTGTGGAGGTGGCAAAATCGTTGGGAATTGAGCAGGCGTATTTTGGATTGACACCGCAAGATAAAGTCAGTCACATCAAGCAGTTGCAAGCGTCAGGATATACGGTACTCATGGTGGGTGATGGCATTAATGATGCACCCGTTCTGGCGGCAGCAAATGTCTCAACGGCGATGGCAGGTGCGACGGATTTGGCACAGGTGTCATCAGACAGTGTGCTAATGGGTGGCAAAATGATGGCGATTACTCAGGCACTTAGTCTTTCTGCAAAGACACAAAAGATTATCCGCCAAAATTTGCGTTGGGCATTGGCTTATAACGCCATTGTACTGATTCCTGCGGCATTGGGCTATATACCGCCTTGGCTAGCGGCGATTGGTATGTCGATATCTAGTTTGTTTGTGGTGGCAAATGCCATGCGATTAAAGCGATAAATGGCACAATAAAAATCGCACTCTTGGGGTGCGATTTTTATTGCTTTGTGTTAGGCGTCTAGCTTATCTGATGAGCTAAGCGATTAGTCGTCTTGTAGGTAGCCAATCAAACGCAAAAACTCAATGTACATCCAAACCAGCGTTGATAAAATGCCAATGCTATACACCCACTCAAATTCACGAGATGCGCCATGTTGTACGCCTTGTTCAATATTATCAAAATCTAGCAGTAGGCTAAATGATGCAATCAAAGTAACAAAAACGCTAAAACCGATTGCCACCAAACCACCATCAAATAGGAGTGGCAGGCTTGAACCAAATAATCTAAAACCAAGTTGTACCAGATATAAAATACCGATGGCGATGATGGCTGATGTCAAAATTGAGCGGAATTTTTCAGTAACTTTTACGATGCCTGTGGTGTATAAGGTTAGCATGACAGCGGCGGTAATAAATGTTGCTGATAGGGCTGATAGTGGCACGCTTGGATATCTTGTGTACATGATGGTGCTAAATGCACCAAGTAGCACGCCTTCACACAAGGCATACGGTACAGCCAGACTTTTGGCAAGATGTGGCTTAAAAGCACTAACCAATCCCAATCCCATGCCGGCGAATAGACCGACCAGTGCCAATGGGTATAGCATATTCATAGAAATACCACCCATTAAGGCATAAAAGAACACAGAAAAACCTGCTACAGCCGCCAATGCTAGCAAAAACGCACTTTTTTTGACCACACCGCCAATTGTCATGGCGACACCGCCAACAGCAAGCTCGGTGCGACTTACGATAGGATTTGCCATATTTTTTCCTTAAAATACAAAAATATAGATAAAAAGAATGTCTTGTGATTATAAAGCAGATTTTATAAAAATCAAGAGATTATCTGTGGTGTTTTATACGATTTGTCTGAAACTTTGATTGTACTACTTCTAGCTTTTTTGGTATCATATGCTTTATTTAACCTTAGAATTGTATGTCCAATTTTGTCAACAATCACCCAAAGCGTCCGCCATTTCGCCACATTGCCCTATTGGGTCGTGCTGGCAAAAGCAGTGTGGTTGAAACCTTAAATGAACTCATCAATTTGCTTGATGAGCGTGATTTATCAATTGTGATTGACACAGAAACTGCTGCCATTGAAGGCTTACAGATAGATTTTGATAAAGTGGATGGTCATCAGTTAAAGATTGTGCCTCGTCAGAAGATTGGCGAGCATTGCGATTTTGCCATCGTAGTGGGTGGTGATGGTTCAATGCTTCAAGTAGCAAGCGTGATGGCAGGGACCGATGTTCCTGTGCTTGGCATCAATCGTGGTCGGTTGGGTTTTTTGGCGGATGTGAATCCTGATGAGCTGACCGAGCGAGTAACACAGGTTTTAGATGGGGAGTACTGGTTGGTTGAGCGGTTTTTATTGGCCTTTAAAATCGTTCAAAATGACGAACATGGCAAGCCAACCGATGTTGTTATTCATGAAGATGTGGCGTTGAATGATGTGGTGCTACACGCAGGCAAATCAGTGCATACCATTGATTTTCAATTAAAAATTAACGACTATGATGTCTATCGCCAGCACGCAGATGGGCTGATTGTATCCACTCCTACAGGCTCGACAGCCTATTCGCTTTCGGCAGGTGGACCCATTATTCATCCGACCATTGATGCGATTTGTCTTGTTCCTATGCATCCGCACACACTATCAAGCAGACCGCTTGTGGTGGCAGGTAGCAGTCAGATTGCCATTAATATCCATAAGGATAATCGCACACAACCAATGGTTGGAGCAGATGGCAAGGCATCAGCACCACTTGATAATGATCAAACACTACTCATTACCAAGCATGATAAGACATTGTTGTTGCTACATCCACCAAGCTACAACTTTTATGAAGCGTGTCGCACCAAGCTTAATTGGAATCTATATAGCGAAGAATTTTCACTAAAAACTTAAATCGTAGGACCATCATGAATAAACAAGATATCTTAAATAGCCTAAACCCTGAGATTGTCGCTAAATTTCGCACTGCCATTGAGATTGGCAAATGGGAAAATGGCGTGCGATTAACCGATGAACAGCGACAGACTTGTATGCAGGCGGTCATGGTTTGGGAGCATGAATATCTACCAACCGAAGAACGCACAGGTTATATTGAAAAACCAAAGGACGATAAAGGCAATACCATCGGCGAAGAATGCGATGTTGAGCATGAGCATCATTATCCTAATGCCGAACGACCTGTTGTGTTTAAGAATTAAAGGTGGTAAAAGGCATCAAAAAGGGCGATATTCTCGCCCTTTAGCTTTGTTATTGGATACTTGTGATTATTAACCAACCTATTTATTGTTTGCGATATGTCTGTTATACCAACACCCGCCAAATCACAAAAACAATCGCCAGTAGATAAAATAGAATACCCACCCACCAAATTGGCACGGTCAGCCCAATGGCAATTAAGCCAAAAAATCCACCGAGGGCAATCCAATCATAGCGTTTTTGATTAAGAAAATCTGCTCTTAGGGCTTGAATTTCTCTAAGCTCTTTATCCTGCCTTGCTCCTAATGTTGCCAGAGATTGAATGCCTTGACCAAGTAGCTTGGGTAGCTCGGTGGTGGATAGTAGTAGTTCTGGTGCTTTAGCTTTTAGTTCGTTGAGATTTTTGACAGGGTCAAGCTGATCTTTGACCCATGCGGTAAGTATCGGCTTGGCGAGCGACCAAATATCAAGCTCTGGATACAACTCACGCCCCAATCCTTCAACATGAACAAGAGTCTTGAGCAGTAGCATTAGCTGTGGTGGTATGCTCATCTGATGACGGCGAGCAATATTTAAAATCTCAAATAAAATGCCTGCAAAGTCAAGTTCGCTCATTGGTTTTGAGACCATGGGGCTGACTGTGCGTGCCATGTCTTTAATTAAAGCGTGTTTATCAGCAGACGGCGGTATCCATCCTGCTTGTGCGATGATGTCCACAAGCATGGTGTAGTTGCCATTCATGACTGACAGCAGGAGGCGTGCCACAACCAGCTGGTCATCAGGGGCAAGCTGTCCCATGATGGCACAGTCTAGTCCCAAATAGCGAGGGTGGGCGACTGCACCGCCATCAGGCAATGTCTCTACAAAGATATTGCCAGGGTGCATGTCAGCATGAAAGAAATTATCACGAAATACTTGAGTAAAAAATATCGTCAGACCATTTTTGGCAAGCTCGGCTCTGTCATAGTCCAAAGAATCAAAGGTTTGGGTTTGTGAAATGGGTACGCCAAAGATACGCTCACAGACCATGACTGATTTATTGGCGGTATATACTTCTGGCACATAGATAAGTTTTGACCCCAAAAAATTATTACGCATCTTAGTGGCGTTGGTAGCTTCTAGGGTTAGGTCTAATTCATTGAGCATGATTTGCCGATAATCCTCGACAATGCTAACGATATGGACGGCTCGAGCTGACTCTAATCGAGCGGATAGCCAAGCAGCAAGCTCTCTTAAAAGCTCAAAGTCTTTGATGATGACCGCCTTGATATTAGGTCGTACGACTTTGACAACCACCTCACGACCATCCGGCAGGGCAGCGGTGTGTACTTGAGCGATACTGGCAGCAGCTAATGGCTTATCATCAAAGCGAGCAAATAGCTCATGGATGGGTTTGCCCAAGCCGACTTTGGGGTCTTCAATGCTGTCTTTTAAGGTGCTGATGTCAAAAGGGGTAACTTTGTCTTGTAATAAAGACAGTTGGGAGATGATGTTTGGTGGCAGTAGGTCTGAGCGAGTGGATAAAAGCTGACCTAGCTTTAAAAATAGGGTCCCCATTTCTTCAAGAGCCAGCTTTACCCCTAGGGGGTTGTGCGATTTACCGATACTGGCTGGATGTATCCGAATGAGTCGTGCAAGCGGAGCAAGTTCTGGCACTTCGTCAAAGTGTGTGTCTAGGCGGTATTTGGCAGCGATTCGGTATAGGGCTAACAGGCGATTCTTATGGGGAATGAGCATGGCTTTAGTTTGATGGTTGGTTTTGTAGGTCATTTAAGCGTGCTTGTTCACGCTCAATGTCGCTTTGTAGGCGAAGCAATTCTTGCTTTTTTTGATGGATAAGTGCATCAAGGTTGTCTGTATTTGCTTTATTGGGGGTTAGTCCATCAATTATTAAAGATTTGATGGATGATAAAATTGGCATAACAATCGGCGAGCATTCTTGGATAGCTAGGTGAGCGTAGCTGGTGGCGTTTTTACCAATGAGATGCTCAAGCTTATCTAGCACATCAGGACTAAAAGATGATATCAGCTCTTTGATTTGCAGTAGTACCTGATGGTCACCCTTAATGGGTAAATTACCTGATGGGTTTTGCATTAGGGTTGGTAGCTTACCCACATCAGTTACTCGCAAGGTGCAATCAGGGTGGATAATCATGCCTTGTGGCTCAAAGATACTTTGACTAACAGGTTCAAAACGCAAATGATCATCACAAAACAACACATCAACGCTAAGCTCTGGCTTGTCTATGACAATACGCAGAGTCTTGCCTGATAGCATTTGTAGATGCTTGATGGCAAGGGGGTCGGTGTGAATTGCTGTATTGATGAGTTTTTCTGCCAATCCTAATGCAAGCGTTGCAATCATCATCAGGACGCCTTATCTAGCCTTAAAGCCACGATGCACCGCCACGATACCACCTGTGAGATTGTGATAATCACAATTTACAAAGCCTGCTTGTTCCATCATTGCTTTTAGCGTATTTTGGTCTGGGTGCATACGAATTGACTCTGCCAAATATTGATAACTGTCGCTATCACCTGCAACAATCTTTCCCATGAGGGGCAGGGCGGTAAAAGAGTATAAATCATAAGCTTTTGATAAAGGCTCAAAGACAGGCTTACTAAATTCAAGCACCAGTAGCCGTCCGCCTGGTTTTAGGACACGATACATGGCTTCTAAGGCTTTTTGTTTGTCGGTAACATTACGCAAACCAAAACTGATGGTAACCAAATCAAAAGAATTATCTTCAAATGGCTCAAGCGTCTCGGCATTAGCCAACACAAAATCAACATTATTACAGCCGGCGTTAATTAGGCGAGTGCGACCCACTTCAAGCATCGCTTCGTTGATGTCAGAGAGTACCACACGACCCGAGCGACCCACTTCACGACTAAATACCTTTGCCAAATCTCCTGTACCACCTGCGATATCTAGCACGCTTTGACCTGAACGCACGCCTGTTAGGCTGATGGCATAGCGTTTCCATAGACGATGAATGCCAAAACTCATCAGGTCATTCATGATGTCGTATTTACTGGCAACAGAAGTAAAAACTTCGGCAACCTTGCGTTGTTTGTCTTTGGCGTTAACTGTCTGATAACCAAAATGTGTCGTCTCACCGATGTGTTCTGAATAGGTGGCAGAAGATTGGTCTGTATTGGCAGTCTGCATGGCAGATTGACCTTGCGGTGTGCCTGTGGGGAGAATGTTTGGGTTGGTAAAGGTGTTATTGTCTTGGCTCATGACTTTTATCCAAATGTTGATTTTTGTGTGTGATTGAATATCTGTGATGCTAAATTTACATTTTTAATCATGCTTAATGATACTATAATTCTGTTTATTTTGATACAAAAATCCGTATATTACTCATAATCATTCATAAACACGCCCTTGATGATAAATGCGTTCAATGGTGGCAAGCTCAGTATGTTCAAATGGTTTGGTAAAATCTTCAATCTTGTTAATGGTGTTAATGGCGTGCAATCCATCATGAATAAAGTCGTACAAAGGCTGATAGCCATGATGATAAGCGGTGGATTTGGCAAGAGTAAAAGCCTTTTTAAGTAAAAAGGAATTAAATTGTAAATAAGATTGTTCGCACACTTCTTTGATGTTTTTGATTTGAATGATTCGCTCTTGTTGATTATCAACACCGTGATAGGCTTTTACCATCAACTCATCGTGTATGCCTTGGGTCAAAAAAGAGTGGCAAAGTGCGTCATTTTGGTGGATAAACTGGGCAATTTTTAGGTCAAGTTGTATGGCAAGTACGGCAGCCTTGACACCCAAGATACCTGTAGCAAGTGTCTTTTGGGGGATGAGTTTTTCTAGGCGACCTGAGCCATTTAAGGCGTTGTTTCCTGCGGTGAGTAGCTGTTTGGCAATCGCATCAAACTCTTTATTGCCGTAGATTTGACCGATTAGATAATGTGCAAGCGGTGCGGTTTTTGGGTTGTTAAATAGGCTTTGACTGGTGTTGTGGATACGCTGTTTTTGCCACTGCTGTACCCCAAAAAATACTTCATTAAGTTCGCTGTTGCTATGGTGGGGTAGGGTTTGGTAGTGAGTTAGAGTATCAACCAATAATTGAATCTGCGACATAAACAAATCTCTGTGCAAGTGGTGCAAAGGTAAAGGTAAAAAGTGGATATGATGATGGATTATGTGGCGATTGTGATTAAAAATTTCAATCTTACTGGGTAATTCATGTCATTATTTTCATTGGTTCTATCTTTTAGGTTGCCTGCTTGGTATATCGGCATCAAAATTTAAGCGTGTTGTATTGAAATGTCTGTGAGTGATAAATTTAGTGATAAATTTAGTGAATAAAACACTGTCAATGTGTTAAAATTATCATAAAGCTGTCATAAAACAACTATACTTGTCAAGTTGTCATCATGATGGTTATTTTTTAGGTTTATTTATCTTACTTGGTTGATGGGTCTTTTTTGGCGTGTGTCGCCGAATAGGCATATAAAAAGATCAGTATTTTGGCGGATTTATGGTTAATTCAGCAAAACAAACTACACCGATGGCAGCGAACATCTTTTTTGCGTTGTTGCTTGTGGGCATGTGTATCTATTTTACCATGTGGGGGCTGTCTTATACAGCTCATCAGCAGGTCTTGCTATTCATGCTTGCCAGTTTCTTTGGCATATTTATGGCATTTAACATTGGCGGTAATGATGTTGCCAACTCATTTGGCACTTCTGTGGGAGCGGGTACACTATCTGTTTCTCAGGCACTTGCGGTGGCGGCGATTTTTGAGGTGTCAGGTGCGGTTTTGGCAGGTGCAGCGGTTACCGACACCATTCGTAGTGGCATTGTTGATATTGCCCAACTTGGTGTTTCGCCCAACCAGTTTATCTATTTGATGTTATCAGCGTTGGCAGCAGCAGCGTTTTGGCTGTTGTTTGCGACCAAAAAAGGCCTGCCGGTATCTACCACACACGCCATCATTGGCGGTATTATTGGTTCATCCATCGTGCTTGGCATCAGTGTTGGCGGTAGTGAGCTTGCATTTTCTACTGTAAAATGGTCAAAAATCAGCGAAATCGCTGTTTCTTGGGTAATCTCTCCCTTGCTTGGCGGTCTATTGTCTTATATTTTGTATGGTCTGATTAAGCGTAATATCTTGGCTTATAATGATAAAGTGGAAATCCATGTCAAGACGCTAAAGACCAAAAAAAAGATCATCAAGCGTGAACAAAAAGAATATTTTGAAAGACTTGGTGAGAGTGAAAAGCTACCTTACACCACAGCACTACTTCGTGATCAAGAGACTTTTAATGGGGGTGATTGTGTCCGTGAAGAGCTAGAAACTGAATATTACCGTTCATTGTATGACATTGAGAATGAGCGTGGCAATCTAGACACCCTAAAAGCTCTAAAAACATGGGTGCCACTTATTGCAGCCTTAGGTGCAATCATTATGACTGCGATGGTTGTTTTTAAAGGTCTAAAGAACACTGGTCTTAGTTTAACAACACTACACGCAAGCCTAGTGATGGGCATGATTGGTGCTATGGTTTGGCTGACAGCGTTCATCTATACCAAAACAATCCGTGGTAAGCACAAAGAAGACTTGGGTAAGGCGACTTTTATCATGTTTAGCTGGATGCAGGTATTTACAGCGTGTGCTTTTGCATTCTCGCATGGCTCAAATGATATTGCCAATGCGGTCGGTCCTTTTGTGGCGATTTTAGATGTGATTAAAGAAAACGCCATTGCTGCTAAGGCTACTGTGCCTGCACCTGTGATGTTAACTTTTGGTGTGTCTTTGGTGGTGGGCTTGTGGTTCATCGGTAAGGAGGTTATCCAGACCGTTGGCACAAATCTTACAGAAATGCACCCAGCATCAGGTTTTGCTGCTGAGCTTGCTGCTGCAGCAGTTGTGATGGGTGCATCTAGCTTGGGTATTCCTGTTTCTAGTACTCATATTTTGGTTGGTGCGGTTTTGGGTATTGGTATTGTCAATAAAAACACCAACTGGAAGCTGATGAGACCTATTGGTTTGGCGTGGGTGATTACCTTGCCAGCTGCCGCTGCCATGAGTGCGATTATATTTGTGATATTAAGTAATGCACTATGAGCTAGTAAACAAATGATGTCAATAAAAATAGCCCCAATGGGGCTTTTTTTATTGCTTGTTGAATGGCTTGTGTTACGCACCACTTGCCTAATCTAGAAAATTTTCCTAAAGAAAATGCAAGTACTACTCTCAAGTTGTGATAAATTTGTTATACTTAGCCCATAAAAATCCATTGATTAGATGGCGTTTGGTCATCAGATATCATTCACTAGGAGTATGAAATGACTACCCATATTGAACCAACATTAGAACAAAGACGAGTGATCTATCAGGCACGGCGTGGGCTAAAAGAGCTTGATTATTATATTGACCCTTATGTTAAACTACACTATTTATCTGCCCCTGATGATGAGCAGACTGCTTTTACTCGTCTGCTTGAGTATGAAGACCCTGATTTATTATTGTTCTTTTTGGGGCAAGAGCGTCCTAATGATGAGAGTGTGGCACGGCTGATTGATCGAATAAAGCAATTAAAATATGCCGATGAATAAATCTGCCAATCTTAAGCCTAAAATTTCCAAAAATCCTTTACCAGTCAGTTTGACGCTTGGCAGGCGTGTATTTAGCATGGCAGAGAGCGTATTTGTGTTGGCGATGCTTGGGCTGTCATGGCACCATCTACTATGGTGGCAGTATGCGATATTATTCATCATGTCGTTGTTAGTGGTTGCTAGGCGATTGTTGAGTTATCGGGTGTTATCCTTAGATTGTACTTATATTGATGAGCTTTGGGATATCGGTGTAAAAAACAATGGTCAGATGACCATCTGGCATGGCTATCTGTCAGAGATTAAAGAGGTATTTGGCGGTCAAAAGGGTGTATTTTTGCGTTTTTATGTCATTATGCCGAATAAACGATTCATCAATGTTGTCATTTATGAAAAAGACATTGATGAGACGAACTTTCGTCGGCTACTTGGTCTGTGTCATAGCATCGGTAAGACCTCTCAAGGTTTTTATGGCTAAGGTAAACTTGGGTGGCTTAAACCTTATGTTTTGTTATTTGATTTCACCGATGATTTTATTGATTGAGCATTAAATACTTATTGACTGTATCCATGATTAACAAAACTTTGCCGTAATACCGCCAGTATCACCAAAATAACCACCGAAATTTACATAATGCACACATTTTATTATATAGATTTTGATAAGATGGTGGTAATTTGAGTTTGTAATGAGATTGTCTGGCACCAGTCTTGTGATTGGCCAAAGCTTATCAATAATTGACAATCAAGTTTTATGATGTGCTTATTAAGGATTTTATCATGAGTTTATTGCAGTCTATCGTAACCCAAGTTGTGCAAAATGCCCTAAATGACAATAACAACACCCAAGGTAATACCCAACACACACAGCAACAAGGTGGTTTGGGTGGTATGCTTGGTAGCCTAGTGGGTCAGCAGAATAATAATACAGGGCTTGGCGGTATATTAGGTCAGGTGCTTGGTAGTCAGATGGGTGCGAATGCCAATCAAGATGGTTTGGGCGGTTTGTTGGGCGGTCTACTGGGCGGGCAAACCCAAAATCGTCAAGCAAGCCCAACTGACTTAGGCGGCATTCTTGGGAGTCTGTTAGGTGGTCAAACACAAGCTCAAGGTCGCCAAAGTGGTGGCTTTAATAAATCCACATTGCTTCTTGCTTTATTGCCTGTCGTGCTAAATTATATTCAAAAAAATGGCGGTCTGTCAGGTGTTCTGGCGAAATTTCAAGGGGGTGGACTGGGTAATCATGCTCAATCTTGGGTCAGTATTGATAGGGATAATGATGGCATTGATGCTGGCGACATAGCAAGATTGTTTGATAGCCAAGACATTAAAAAGGTCTGCTCTCAGACAGGAGCAAGTGAACATGAGGTCTGTCAAGGTATCGCTGAGTTGCTACCACAAGTGGTTAATGACTTAACACCGCAGGGCGGTCTGAATAACGAAAAAGAAGCAAATGATGAAATCGATCAAATTTTAGCCCAGTTAAAAGGCAGATTTTGATCGGCTGAGTATTTATTAAATAAAACCATCAGTTCTCTGGTGGTTTTATTTTTTGATTTTGATGGTGTGATGTTGCTTTTGGCAGGTGGTTTTGTAGCGGTGTGTTTTGATGTAAGATGGTTGTTTAAGAAAGAAACTATTTAGCTTTGTCGGTTTTTTTGTTATGATGATATTTTTTGATGATGGGGATGAAAATGGCAAATTTAGCGTTGTTTGACTTGGATATGACCATGCTGAATGTGGATAGCGACCACAGTTGGGGGCAGTTTATTGTCAATAAAGGTCTGGTGGATAAGGCGGTTTATAAAGATGCCAATGATAAATTCTACCAAGATTATATCAATGGCACGCTTGATGCGGTGGAGTATAATGAATTTGTGGCAGCATTTTTGACCACCAAGAGTATGGTAGAGCTACATGCTTACCGCCAAGAGTATCTAGATACTTGGATTGTGCCAAACATGCGACCAAAGGCGATTGCTCAGATTCAGGCTCATAAAGAAGCGGACGATTTGGTGGTGGTTATCAGTGCAACCAATGATTTTGTGGTCAAGCCCATCGCTAATTTGTTCGGTGTTGATGATGCACACACACTGGCAACCGTGCTTGAAATTTATGATGATAAATACACAGGGCGAGTGGGTGGACGACCAAACTTCAAAGAGGGTAAGCTGTACCATCTTAATAAGTTGATCAGCTCGTATAAGAATAAAGGTGTTATTTTTGACAAATTGATTGCATATTCGGATTCTAAGAATGATTTGCCATTACTGAGTTTTGCTGATGAGGCAATATGTATCAATCCTGATGAGATTTTAACAGCTGAAGCAAAGGCTAGGGGCTGGCGAATTGAGGATTGGTCCTTATAAAGATTTACTAAGCATCATAAAAAATACTGAGTATGGCGACTTAAATGTCGCCATTGTTGATTCATGTAACTAATCAAATAAATCCAACTGCTCGGTGCTGTCATCAATGCTTTCAAGAGTTGAAAAGGTAACGCCCACCAGACGCACGGGCAGGTGCTTTGGGCTGGCGTGATACAGCTTGATTAACCATGGCATTACATGATTTGCATCTTTAAAAGGCGATTTGACAGAATGGCTACGAGTAATCTGGCTAAAATCGCTGTATTTTAATTTTAGTGTTACGGTATAGGCACGCATTTTTCGCTGTACCAAATCTTGCCATGCTTCTAGATTTTGTTCGTTGATTTTTTGGAGAATGAGTTGATCATCGGTGGTATTTTCACTAAAGGTAATCTCGGTGCCGATGGATTTTCGCACACGCACCGCCTTGACTTCTCTATCGTCTATTGCATGGGCAATGTTGTGATAAAACTGCCCACGCTTATTGCCAAACATTTCTACTAACTGTATCAATGGTAGGTTTCTTAAATCTTGCCCTGTAAAGACGCCTATTTCGTTTAGGCGTTTGGTACTTGCCTTGCCAATGCCATAAAATCGTTCAATGCTAAGTGTGCTAATGAAAGCGTCTGCCATATCAGGGGTGATGACAGCGATGCCGTTGGGTTTGTTGATATCGGAGGCGATTTTGGCAAGCATTTTATTAAAAGACACGCCGGCTGATGAAGTTAGTCCAGTTTGTCGATAAATCTCGCCACGAAGCCAGTTCGCCATGAGTGTGGCTGAGCCATTGCAGTAGTGCTTGCCAGTAACATCTAGATAGGCTTCGTCCAACGATAATGGCTCAACTAGACTGGTGAGCTTTAGCATGATGGACTTGATTTGGTTGCTGATACTACGATATACATCAAAGCGAGGGCGGACAAAGATGGCTTGAGGGCAGCGTCTCTTGGCTTCATAACAGCTCATCGCCGAATGCACGCCAAATTGACGCACTTCATAACTGGCAGCAGCAACCACGCCACGCCCATTGGGGTCGCCACCAACGATGAGTGGCTTGCCCTGATAGCTTGGATTGTCTCTTTGCTCCACGCTGGCAAAAAAAGAGTCCATGTCCAAATGAATGATTTTTCGCATGCGATGAACTGTCTCTTGATTGTCTTTTGTGACTATTGAGTGATGTCGTGCAATGTCTGTAAGGCAGATAATGCCACCACGGGGGCGGTCTCGGTGCGTAGTACTCGCTCGCCTATCGTCCATGCGTGAAAGCCGTGAAAGATGGCAAGCTCAATCTCTTTAGAAGACAATCCCCCTTCAGGACCGACCAACAAAGTAATGTCGTCAGGCAACCGTGTTGGGGTGAATTTGCCATCGCTGACAGCCATCATCAGTTTTAGTGCAGACTGATGGGTGCTAAGCCATGATGCTAGGTCAATCGGTGGTAGTATGCTAGGAACAATGTTTAGTCCGCATTGCTCACAGGCAGCGATGGCGATATTTTGCCAGTGTATGAGTTTCTTTTTGTCTCTTTCGTATTTTAGGTGTTCTTGGCAGTAATCGCTAGTGAGTAGCTGAATGTGTCTGACACCCATTTCGGTTGCCTTTTGAATAGCGTAATCCATGCGTTCGCCACGACTCATCACTTGACCTAGTGTTACGGCATAAGGCGGTGTGCGGTTGGTTGGGTTGTGTGTGTCTAGGCGGACAGTTGCTGATTTTTGATTCATGTCAATGAGTGTGGCGGTATATTCGCCACCTTGTCCATTAAATAAAATGGCGGTATCTCCAACTTTTGCACGCAGTACCTTACACCAGTGATGATGTACTTGATTGGGTAAGATGAGGTGCTGATTTATATTTAGTGGCTCTGCTACAAAAAAACGATTCATGAGTGATCCAATAATAAAGTGATGATAATCAAAACAAAAAATCAAATAACAATCACAAGATACAGGTCTTTTGGTTGGATTGACCAGAAAATGAGTGCCAAACCAATACCTTGTTATATTTGATGGTGCCCATGCCACCAAAATGCAAACCCAATACTCTTTCGTTAATGGTAACAACACCCTTTGTTGTTTCCCTTTGGGCTTTAAGGTGGGTTTATTGAACTTGTGTGCCATTGCCTAATAATACATCAATATGGCCGAAATGATTTATTTGGTTTTGGGTGTTTGTTTTGGTTTTGTGGTGAAATGGCTTTAAAAAGGGGTGGGTATTTTTTGATTGTTGTTTAGCATGGCTGTTTTTGAGTGTGATTGATATTGTTTTAAGGATTTAATAAAACCTTTGGGTTGTTTAAATCATTCATAAGTGTTGGGTTATATTAGAAACTCTTCATAAGAATATTGAATGTCAAATCAATAAGGGCAATGCTGAGTATTTAATGGTGTATAAAATTGGCATAAGATACACGCAATCAATGGATTGACTCATGTCAACCCATTGATGTGGCTATCTATTTTGGTGGATTAGTACTTATACTCGTCAGATTTAAATGGACCTTCAACGCTTACGCCCAAATAATCTGCCTGCTCTTGGGTCAGCTTGGTAATGACACCATTAAAGCCAGCAACCATAGCAGCAGCGACTTCTTCGTCTAATTTTTTGGGCAGAACCTTGACATAGACTTTGCTGGATTTTTCTTCAGTGGGTAGATTGGCAAATTTTTCTTTGTATAGATGAATTTGAGCCAGTACCTGATTGGCAAATGAGCCGTCCATAATGCGTGAGGGGTGCCCTGTGGCATTGCCTAGATTGACAAGACGCCCTTCGCTTAGCAAGATTAAATAATCGCTGTCATCATCTGAGCGATAGACTTGATGAACTTGAGGCTTAATCTCTTCCCAACGCCAGTTTTTACGCATAAAGTCGGTATCAATCTCTGTGTCAAAATGCCCAATATTGCATACCACTGCAGTGGATTTTAATGCCTTTAACATTTCACTGTTGCAGACATTGTAGTTACCTGTGGTGGTAACAACAAGGTCGGTATCTGACAACAGGGCGGTGTTGACACCACAAGATTGGTCGCCATTGATGAAAGGCGATACCACTTCATAGCCGTCCATACATGCTTGCATCGCACAAATTGGGTCAACTTCAGAGATACGCACAATCATGCCTTCTTGACGCAAAGACTGAGCAGAGCCTTTGCCTACATCGCCATAGCCAACAACCAAAGCACGGCGACCTGATAGTAGCATATCGGTGGCACGCTTGATGGCGTCATTGAGTGAATGACGGCAGCCGTATTTATTGTCGTTCTTGGATTTGGTGATGGCATCATTGACATTGATGGCAGGGACTTTTAGCTTGCCATTACCTAGCATCTCAATTAAGCGGTGTACGCCCGTTGTGGTTTCTTCGCTGATGCCATGAATATGCTCTAGCATTTGTGGATATTTTTCGTGAATGAGTGCGGTCAAATCGCCACCATCATCTAAGATAAGATTGGCATTCCAAAGTTTGCCATCCTTGTGAATCTGTTGTTCCAAGCACCATAGGTATTCTTCTTCGGTTTCGCCTTTCCATGCAAAAACAGGAATACCAGCTGCAGCAATGGCAGCGGCGGCATGATCTTGGGTGCTAAAAATATTACATGAAGTCCAGCGAACTTCTGCTCCAAGTGCCACCAAAGTCTCAATCAAAACAGCTGTTTGAATGGTCATGTGGATACATCCGACGATTTTTGCACCTTGTAGCGGTTTTTCGTCAGCGTAGCGTTTGCGAATGCCCATTAGGGCAGGCATTTCGGTCTCAGCAAGGCGGATTTCTTTGCGACCAAACTCAGCTAAAGTAATATCAGCAACTTTGTAGTCAGTAAATGCAGACATCTGTCCACTCCTTAAATAAATGGTTAAAGAAATGTGCAGATGTCGTTGTTTTTTAATTATTAACAAAATAATTAAACCAAGCCTGACCTTAGTGCGATTAAGATTAAGGGTGCAACATCTCTTGGTGTTGTATATTTTACTAAAATCGTCAGGATTTGACAATAAAGTCGTTTTGATTTATAGTGTGGATAAGAATATAGATGATGTATTTCTTGTTTGAAGGTGTGTTTTGATGATGATTCATCGTTTAGATGCCTTTAACACTTAAACATCTTTAATCTCAAATGGGAGTTTAACATATGAAAAAAATCGCTTCTTTAGTTGCTGCAAGTGCTGTAATCTTAGTAGGTTGTGCAACCAACTCTAACACCGCAAGCAATAATATGACCGCTAAGGCACAACCAGCCATTCAGCATTTTAGCTGTGAAAATGGTTTGAGCGTTGCAGTAAAGCACTTGGGTAATGATCAAATCGAGCTTACTACTAACGACAATAAAAAAGCCATCTTAAGCCAAGCAAGATCGGCATCTGGTGAGCTATATACTGCTCATACAGGCCTATGGGGCTATGGTGGTCAATGGCATCAAAAAGGTAGCCAAGCTTACTTTGAGTATGTAGGTGTGCATGGTGGTGCTGCCAAGAACACCAGCTGTACTACTCGTTAATCATCATCAGATAAGCCAAAAAATAAAGCCACTTAATTATAGTGGTTTTATTTTTTGTTTTTTGGTTATTTAAAACTGAAGTATTTATCCTTGTGTATTTGTGTTTTAATGGCGGAGTTAATATCTAAGCCATGCTGATAAAAGCAAGAGATAATATTGGTTTTTGAATACCGCTTAAGAGATGGCGGATTTGCCAAAAAGGGATAAAAATGCGTTATAATGACTGTTTTTACTTGATTTGAGTAGCTATGTATACTGACAGCCACGCCCATTTGACTTATTTAGAACCTTATCAACACAACCCATCTGCTTTACTAGATAATCTAAAAGCCATGCAAGTCAGCCGTGTTATGGCGATTTGTTGCAATTTTGATGAAATACACGACATTGAACGCTGGGTGGGATTGTCTGATGAAAAAATTGATATTGGCATGAGTATTGGTGTTCACCCTTGCCAAGATAAAGAGATGCTAAGGTCGGTTCGGATTGATGATTTTATCAGCTTGAATCATGATAAGGTTTGGGCGTTTGGTGAAACAGGGCTTGATTATCATTGGGATAGCGATAAAAAAGTGGAGCAAAAGCACAGCTTTGCTACGCACATTCATGCCAGTCAATCTCTCAAAAAACCCATCATTGTCCATACTCGAGCCGCCTATCACGATACCTTAGATGTATTAAAGGCGGAGAAGTGCGAGTATGGTATTATTCATTGTTTTACTGAAGATTATCATTTTGCTAAAACCGTCCTTGATTTAGGCATGTATATTTCCTTTTCTGGTATTGTGAGTTTTAATAAATCCCAAGACTTAAGAGAAGTGGCAGCCAAATTACCACTTGATCGTATTTTGATAGAGACAGACAGCCCCTATCTTGCCCCCACACCCAAGCGTGGACGAGACAACGAGCCAAGCTATGTGCCTTATGTAGCACAAGCATTGGCAAAAGTTTATGGCAAAAGTAGCGAAGAGATAGGTCTGATTACTAGTGCTAATTTTGACAATTTGCTCAATCAATATCAATAAATCATGTAAAGTATTCATTAGCGACCACAAAAAACCCTTAAACCATTTACCATATCAGCAAAGAACTCATTAATGACCAATTTTATCAATATGAATAAAAGAATATCTGTTGCACCGATGATTGATATTTCCACTATTTAATATAAGTTATTGAAATTAAATATTTTTTGATAAAATAAATATCAAATGGTGTAAATTTGGTGTTAAATTATACAATAAAACCCAAGTTTTGACTTGGGTTTTTGGTTTATTCTTCGTTGCCAGACACCTTATAATCCCTAAACCTCACAATCTCATCCCCAGCCCATTCATTGATGATTTCTAGTCGAGCTTGTAGTGGCAGAATTTCATTTCGCCAAAACATCTCAGATGCATCGCGGATTGATCCAAAACCGCCGGCGTTGGTTGGTACGATACCCAGTAGTTGCGGTGGGATGCGTAACGCTGACAGCACATCGTCACGGCTGATGTTCTTGATTGTGCCGAAGTCATCTTTGGCGGCGATTTCTGACACTGGGATAATTTGAATGCCGTCCTTTTTGCCATTCGGACTATAAAAAAACAAATTGCGGAAATTGCCCGGTCCTTTGCTGTCTTTTAATGCTTGGCGGAGTGCGTCAATGTCATTGGGGTCGTTGGCAGGGTCATTGACATACAAGATAAAGCCTGCGTGCGAGCCGTTATTGTAGTATTTGCGGCGAAATAGTGTCGCTGATTCGTTGAGCCATGCTGACTGTAGGGCAGCGTAATACTCAGGCTGACCATAGATTTCTTGGTTGATGTCGCATTCTTTGATATGACAGATTCGGCTAGTAAATTCATGCTCTTGATAACCCAAATCATCACTATGTAGCATAAAGAATCGCCCATCTTTGCCAGCTCTGGTGTATTTGGCAAGAGTGGGGCGATAACCTACCACCTGCCCACGCACACCAGTCAGCTCTTCAAGGTAGGCATTACCACACCAGATAAAGTCTAGGGCGATTTGTTCAAAGGCTTTGCGACTTAATTTGGCGTGTGGTATGAATAAATTTGCCAAAAAATTGCGTTTAAAAATAATACCGCTGGATAAATACGGCGTGGATTTGTAGGCTTTGGATAAGCCGTGTAAATTCACAGGCGGTTCGTACCAGCGACCGTTGTGCCAGCATTCTACATAGTCAAAAATTTCTCGGTCGTGCATGGCGACAGGCTCGCCAAAGGTAAAGGCGATGGGTTGGTTTGTCATGATATTTCCTGTTCGTTAAGTTGATTGTTAATGCGATTTTTGGCGACCGAAAAATAATGATCGTCCAGTTCAATGCCAATAAAGTTTCGCCCCGTACCAACGCAAGCCACGCCTGTTGATCCACTACCCATAAAGCAGTCTAGAATGGTTGCGTTTGGTCTGGTGTATTTTTCTATTAAGTATTGCAATAATTCAATCGGTTTTTGATTTGGGTGTATTAAACTCCCCCCTATGCGATTAAAACGCACAATATCGGTTGGGCGTTTGCCATTAAACCTAAATCCATGATTGCAATAAAAAATAATGCTTTCATATCTTGAGCCAAAGGCTCTTTTTAGGTCTCCCATGCCATGTGCGACCTTATCCCAAATGATGATGTTTTTGGGATTGATGCCGAGGGATTTTAACTCGTCAATAAATATTTGTTGTTTATCCCATCTTGTGAAAATCATGCCACAACCGTCTTTGCTTAATAATCGTGGTAAATGTGCGATAAATTGAGTAAATGGCGTTTCATCATTTAAGATTTTGTCAAATTTCTTGACCTTGTATCTGTGCGACGACTGATAATTGATGCCATACGGTGGATCGGTCAGCACCATATCCACCGAGCCATCTGGAATTTGTTTTAAAATATCCAAGCAGTCGCCTTGATGTAAGTCGATATTCATTAAGAAAACTCCATAAAACTCGTTGTTTGTTCGGTTTTACCCTCTAAAGGCTCGTTATATAAAGCGTGCATTAACGCCCAAGCTAGATCAGCATGACCGATGTCATCATTGCGACTGGCGACAAAGGTCATTTGCCGTTGGCTTGCGGTGAGCGTCTTTTTGATGCTCATTAGGCTATGGGCGATGTCGGTATGTCCTGCGTCAAATTCTAGCCGTCCGTTTTTAATCACATCCCAAGTCTTTAACACAAGTTGGGTTTTGACCTCTGGGCTGTAGCTAAAAGTCGTAACCGCTGGGAAAAACGACCGCACCAATTGAGCCACGCCCGTTCCCATGCCTGTCTGATCGATGCCAATGTACTGCACGGTGTAACGCTGGGTAATGCCTTTGATGATGTTTGCTTGAGCGGCAAAGTCCATACCCTTAAACTGCTGGCGTTCTAGCACACGAAATTTGCCATTTGCCACGGCAGGCGGTGCGACCACCACAAGCCCTGCACTGTCGCCAGTCTCTGCAGGGTCATAGCCCACCCACACAGGTTTATTGCCAAAAGGGCGAGCGTGCAAGGGGCGAAAATCTTCACGCCACACTTCCCAAGAGTCCACCATACACGGCTGTAATAGATTGAGCGGAAAAATACTCTCGCCGTCATCGACAAATTCGCACATCAAAAGGTTGGCAAAGTCTGTTGCTGAATATTCAAATCTAAGCTCGTCAATATCAAACAAATCACAGCCGCCAGCCTGTGCGTCCATAATCGTTACCACTTGCCGCCAGAGTTTGTCATCACAGCGTTTGCCGTCCTTTAATGCGTCGTGGCTGACATCGATGTGCAGGTGCTTGTCTTTGGGTTTGCCTTTGTTAAATCGTGAGCCAGTCCAAAAGGTGTAGGCTTCGTGTGCCATGGTGGACGGCGTGGAAAAGTAGGTTTTTCGCCATTTTTTGTGCATGGCCATACCTGAGGCGACTTTGTTTAGCTCGTCAAAGCCATAAACCCAAAAAAATTCATCAAAATAAAAATTGCCATGATGACCCTGTGCAGTGCGGGCGTTCGTGCCAAGGAAGTTGAGACTTGCCCCATTTGACAGCACGATCGGGTCGCCTGACAGCTCCACGCCACAGGCAGAGTGGGCGAACTGCTTGATGTATTCTTTAAAAATATGGGCTTGTGCTTTACTGGCGGATAGGAAAATCTGGTTTCGCCCTGTGGTAACAGCGTCCACCAGAGCTTCACGAGCAAAGTACCAAGTCGCACCGATTTGTCGAGATTTTAGAATCACACGAGTTCGCTCATCGCCTGCTTGATACCAAGTGCGTTGATAGTCAAACAGCGACTCTTCAAAGGCAAGCACCAATTTTTCCGCCGCTTCATCATCAAAAGTATTGGCTTTGCGTTTTTTGGCTTTGCCCCGTTCTGATACTTTGGGGTTTAAATCGGCTTCGTTGCCACCGTCTCGGTAGCGTTCTAGTCGCACAAAATCTTTGTAATTTTTGAACAATTCGGACAGCTCTTTATAGTCGCCAGAGTTTTTCTTTTCTTTCATGACAAGGGTCATTAGCCGTACTTGTAGGGCTTGCTCAACCCTGTTATCGCCCATCACTTTATCCCACTTATCACGAGCCTTCCAGCTGGCAATGGTGTTTTCGTTTTCGCCCAGAGCTTCTGCGATGTCGGCATTACGCCAACCAAGCCAACATAAAAATTTGGCTTTTAGGCGGTTGTCAAAAACAAGTTCAAGATTGGCAATGTCGGTCAAATTACTCATACAACAATAAAATCAAAATTTGCCTTATCTTAGCTGTCATTAGCGTGTGCGTGGTGGGTGGCTTGTTGTAGATATGGGTTTTACAACATTGGCGGTTTGTTTTATTGGCGGTGGTGGGTTAGTCTTTTGCTGTCTATGATTTTTTTGGAGATTGACACATGAAATGGTTTCGCATTGCCGTATCTGGGCAAACGACCGACGGACGAGAAATCCAGCGAGAATGGATCGAACAAATGGCGGCAAGCTACGATCCTAGCGTCTATGGCGCACGCATCAATGTTGAGCATATGCGTGGCTTTATGCCAGATGGCGACTTTGGCGCTTATGGCGATGTGCTGGCGCTCAAAGCCGAGACTATCACGGTCAATGGCGAAGATAAGCTTGCGCTATTTGCCCAAATCAAGCCAAATGACAAACTCAAAGTCTTAAACGCCAAAAACCAAAAAATCTACACATCGGTGGAGATTGACACCAACTTTGCCAAAACTGGCAAGGCGTATCTGGTGGGCTTGGCGATCACAGACAGCCCAGCAAGCCTAGGCACTGAAATGCTGACCTTTTGTGCTAATGCTAAGCAAAATCCCCTTGCTGACCGCAAACAGTCAGAGGGTAATCTGTTCACGGCGACGGTATTGACGGACTTTGATTTTAGTGAGCCTAAGTCATTGGCTGATAGTATCGTAGAGCGTATCGCTCAGTTTTTCACCGACAAAGACAGCCAAGACAACCCAGACGAGCAAGGCGACTTGGAAGGTCAAGAAGAGATGGTAGATGAAGTTGAAATCGTTGATCTGACCAAGTGCCTTGACGAATTGTGTCAGCAATTCAAAGAACAGCTGGACGCCAAGTCTGACGAGATCCGCGAGCTAAAACAACAAGTGCAGACGCTAAGCACCCAGATTGACAGTATTGTCATCACCCCAAGCCGCCCGCCAGCGGTAGGCACCACCAACGCCCATATCGACTGCTAAGGAGCAAATCATGCGTAACGAAACACGAGTATTATTCAGTCAAGCGATGGCGAGCCTAGCTGCCATCAATAAGGTCAATTCGGTTCACGAAAAATTCACAGTTGAGCCATCTGTACAACAGACCTTAGAAACCAAAATTCAAGAATCCAGCGACTTTTTGGGCAAAATTAATACCTATCTGGTGCGTGAAATGAAAGGTCAGGGCATCGGACTTGGCGTTACTCGTCCGATTGCCAGCCGTACTGACACGCAGGCAAAAGACCGCCAGCCGATTGATCCGACCATGCTGGATTCTCGCCAGTACGAATGCACCAAGACCAATTTTGATACGGCGATTGCTTATGCCAAGCTCGATCAATGGGCGAAATTCCCTGATTTTTATGCCAAATTCCGTGATGTCATCGTCAAGCGACAAGCCCTAGATCGCATCATGATCGGCTTTAATGGCGTTAAAGTCGCCAAAGAGACTGATTTTAGCACCAATCAACTTTTGCAAGATGTCAATATCGGCTGGTTACAGCACCAGCGTACCGAGAACGAGTCTCGCACGCTCAAAGCTGGCAAAGACAGCCAAAAAATCAAAATCGGCAAAACCGAAGAATGCGACTATCACAACCTAGACGCACTGGTGATGAATTTGGTTGATGAGATGATTGACCCATGGCATCAAAATAACCCTGATTTGGTGGTGATTACCAGTCGCAAGATGGTGGCGGATAAATATTTCCCACTGGTCAATAAAGAGCAGCCAAACAGCGAAAGCCTAGCCGCCGACACCATCATCGCACAAAAACGCATGGGCAATCTGCCTGTGTATGCCGTGCCGTTTTTTCCAGAAGGCACAGTTTTGGTAACGACTTTTGACAACCTGTCAATCTATGTGCAAGAAGGGGCACGCCGTCGAACCATCGTAGATAACGCCAAACGAGATCAGATTGAAAACTACGAAAGCTCAAATGAAGGCTACTTTATTGAAGATTTGGGGTTGGCTGCTATGGCAGAAAACATTGAAATTGTCAAAGAGTAAGGAGATGTTATGAACCTTGCTAGGGCACATTTTGAACGCCAAAATGCCAAACAAACCGCCGAAAAAATGGCGGTCTATGGCGAAATGCAACATGCAACGACTTATGAGCTAAAGCTTGCCAATCTTGCCAATGATAAGCACAGACTAAAACAGCTTCAGAGTTTGGAGCTTAAAAATGATTTGAAGACCAGACTTATTGATGACTACATCCCTTATTGTGAAGGGGTGTTGTCGTCAGGTGGGGGCGTACAAGACGAAGTGCTGATGACAATCATGGTGTGGTGTATCGATTTGCGTCGTTATGATTTCGCTCTTAAGATTGCTAGATACGCACTACAACATGAACTCATCATGCCTGATAATTTTAAGCGTTGCGTGGCTTGTGTTGTTGTTGAAGAGATTGCTGAGATTGAGATTAAAAGACTCAAGCAAGATGAATCAGCAGCGATTGACACCCTAGAGTCATTGCACGAATTGCTCAATGACGACAGTCTATCAAAGACAGCGCGTGATATGCCAGATGAAGTTCGTGCCAAGCTATATCTTGCCATCGGTCGTCATTATTTGATGCAAGCCAAAGAAATAGGCAAAGGGGCAGATTTGGCAGTCAATGCGTTGTCTGCGGCACTGTCTTTACATGATAAATGTGGCGGCAAGTCAGACTTGGCACAAGCCAAAAAATTAGCCGCTGCTTAACAGGGTGCCTCGCACTAACACGGGTCTGCTGATACGCCGTAAGCTGATTTATCTTGCTTAAAGTCGGTCAGCCGTTCCCGTGTTTTATGAAAAAATGATGGCAAATTACCTATCTATGTGCAGCTCGCCGCCGAATGAGGGAATATCACACCCCATCGGATTTTATTTGTATTTTTGGGAGAGTGTATGAGTTTGATTGCTGGTGGTGACTTATCCACAGCCTTGTCAGATATTAGTGGCGGGGAGTTTTTTCCGTCGATCAGCGTGGCGGATGTGCGTGATTTTGTGCGTATCGATGGCTCGGTGACTGATTTTCGCTTGCAGCAGCTCATCTTAGAAGAGGTGCTGGATGTACAAAGATTGTTGATGCCATTGGTAGGTCAGGCACAACGATTGACCGACTTATCCACAGTACGGCTCGATGGTCGCCCATCGCATGAGATTTGGTACTTTAGTGCCATTGCCAACGGCGTGGGGGCGAAAGTGTGCGAAAAATATCGCAACTACGACACGACAAACAAGGGCTATGACAAAGCCTACGAGCTGTCAGCAACCATTGATGAATATCGCCGTAATAAAATGTGGGCAATCGCCCAAATGCAGGGGCGTAATCAGACAGTGGTGGAGCTGATATGAACCGCATTATTTATAGCATACAAAACGACAGTATCGATGCCATCAGCCATCGCTACTATGGCAAATCGGTCGTTGAGCAGATATTGGCGGTCAATCCGCACCTTGCCAAAGAAGATGTCATCTTGCCCATTGGCACAAAAGTCATCTTGCCTAGTCTTATCACAACCAACCCTGTCAAACAAACCATTCAACTATGGAGCTAAAACATGAAGCTACTTAAATACGGAAACAAGGGCGAACAAGTCGAACGGCTACAAGTCAAACTGAACGAAAATGGTGCCAAACTTGCCGTTGATGGTGATTTTGGGCGTGCTACCGAAAAGGCGGTGATGGCATTTCAGCGGTCGGCTGGCTTGGCGGTAGATGGTGTGGTCGGCATCAAGACATGGCAGGCATTGTATGGCGAACCGTCCATACATCTGTTGTCTATGGCAGACTATGAGACAGCCGCCAATGAGCTTGGTGTGCCTGTCAATGTGGTGCAGGCTTTTGCAAAAGTAGAAAGTCGTGGTGCAGGATTTTTCGGTGTTGATCAGCCTGCAATTTTGTTTGAGCGTCATGTTTTTTATCGTTTGCTCAAGTCCAAATATGGCAAAAATACAGCGGATACACTTGCCCAACGCCACCCAAATATCATCAGCACCAAAACGGGTGGATATAAGGGCGGTGCGTCAGAATATGTGCGACTTAATTTTGCAAAAACCATTGATAAAGATTTGGCGTACAGTTCAGCAAGTTGGGGCATGTTTCAGGTCATGGGTGAGAATTGGCAAGTATTGGGGTATGCGTCTGTTGATGAATTTGTATCTTTGATGCGACAAGGCGAGTCGCATCATCTTGATGCTTTTGTTCGATTTTGTAAGACCAAAAAAGGCTTGCTTGATGCCCTGCAAACAGGCGACTGGGACAAAGTATTTACGCTGTATAATGGCAGGGCTTATAAGAAGCATGGCTATGACTACAAGTTCTTGCGTGAGCTACGCCGATTGGAGTTAATCAGTGAAAAAGCCTGATTTATTAAGAAGGCATCTGTTATCGAGCATATCCGCACTTGCCAAAAACCCTGACCGTCTGCTCATCTATGTAGATGAAGGGCGGATGGTGAATACGCTGGCAAATGGGCTATCGTTTGAGTATCGCTATACGCTCAACATCATCATCACAGATTTTAGTGAAGACATGGCGGTGGTGGCGGTGGCACTCTACGCATGGCTACGAGATCACCAAAGCGAGCTGATGGCGAATACAGATAAGGCAAAAGACGGCATCACATTCGTGGCAGATATTTTGGATAATCGCAAGGTTGACCTATCCATCACGCTACCACTCACCGAACGAGTCATCGTCAAAGAAGTGGACGGCAGGGTGGTCATTGATTATCCACCAGAGCCGACTTACACACGCCCAACGGTCAGTCAAAAGGTGCAGCTCATCGATGCTAAGAATGATGTGGTTTTGTGTGAATTTCCCACAGGCATGCCGGAAGAAAAATGGATGCTTGAAATGCCTTTGGTGGATATTCGTGGCTGAACTGTCTTATCTACCCGAACATCTGGGGCGTATCATTGATGGGCTGTCTGATGGGCAAATGTTAAAGCTCAAAAAGACGCTCGCCCAGAAACTCCGCAACAACCAAAAAAAGCGTATCACCGCCCAGCAGAATGTCGATGGCTCTACCTACACACCCAAAAAGCCCCAGCGTAAACGCAAGGGGCAACGAGTGCGTAAAAAGATGATGAACACCATCAAGAACGCCAAGCACATGAAGATAAAACACAGCAAAGAAGGCTTTGCCATCGGCTATGTCGGACGCATGGCACAAATCGCCCAAGTGCATCAGTACGGACTCACCGCACGCATCGGCGATAAGCGTGGCACCACCGCCGTCTATCCTGTGCGTGAGCTACTGGGTATCTCTGATGATGATAAGCAGATGATGGATGAGATGGTGCTCGAATACCTTGATGGCATCTTATGATGATGGCTTGCCTTGATGTTGGCAGAATTAATAGATAAGGTGGTAAAAATGCAAACTCTCGTTATTGGTTGCTGTAGCTGATGATAAAATTTTATAATAAAATACTTAAGTGTAGGGATTGCTAAATTTGGGTATTATGATATTATTATTGTAATTTTTGGCATAATTTGCCATATTTCCGCCTAAAAATAGGATGTAATGCTTTGATTATTCAATTCTCTGTTGAAAATTTCCGATCTATAAAAGATGAGCAAACCTTGTCGCTTGTAAAAAATAGCGCCACCGAAATGCCTGACAATTATTTCTCATCTGATGCTCCAAGCGCTCCGGAATTACTTAAAACCGCTGTAATTTACGGTGCGAATGCTTCAGGGAAGTCTAATGTGCTCAAGGCATTGCGATGCATGCAGAACATTGTTGCAAATTCCAATGACAGCAAGCCGGGCGCCTTATTGCCTTTAAATCCATTTGCCTTTGATGTAAAAATGGCAAAAGAGCCAACGAACTTTGAGTTGATTTTGGTTGTTGAATTACCAAATAAAGAAGGTGAAAAGAAACCTGTTAAAGTTATTTATGGTTTTAGCTGCGATCGCAAGATGGTTTATGAAGAATGGCTATCTGTTTATCCAAAATCACGCGAACAAGCTTGGTTTCATCGCATGTATGATGATGAGTCTGGTAGCTACAAATGGAACACGTCCAGCTTCTTTAAGGGTAATAAAAGCTATTGGCAGGAGAGTACTAGAGAAAATCAGCTTTTTTTATCTGTGGCAACTCACTTAAATAGCACCCAGTTACTACCAATTTATCAAGCAATGACTGCTAAGATGCCTATCATTATTAGCAATCGAATTGGTAGTGACTTCACCAAGGATGTCTGTAGAAATGACGACAACAAGAGAAAGTTGTTGGTTGAATTTCTTCGTCAAGCCGGCATTGATGTGTTTGATATTGATTTTCGACAGCGTCATGCGGATGAGTTGAATATCCCAGAAGATTTCCCTGATGAGCTTCGACAAATGGTTGTGGAGCGTTTCTTAGAAGATGCAGCGGTGTTCTTTATATACAAGGATAGCCTAGGAAGGCCGATAGAGTTTGAATTGGAGCAAGAGTCTGATGGTACGCAGAAATTGTTTGAGTTTGCTATGCTGTTAATGGATGTGATGGAAAAGGGAAATACAATCATCATTGATGAGCTGAATAACAGCTTGCATCCAAAACTTGTGCAACATTTGGTACGTCTATTCAATTCGAAGAATAATTCTGGTAACGGGCAGTTAATTTTTACTTCGCATGAAACTTCTGTACTGCGCCAAGATCTGCTACGTAGAGACCAAATTTGGTTTTGTGAAAAAAACAGTGATCGCGACACAGCGCTATATCCTTTGACTGACTTTAGTCCGAGAAAAGGACGGGAAGATGTTGAAGAAGCTTACCTACATGGAAGATATGGCGCCACTCCAATTATCGAAGAATTTTATAATTTATAGAAAAAAAGGGGTCATAATGGCGAGACAAAGCAGAAAAAAAGATAGAAATCTAATTCGTAGACCTCAGATACGCGAGGCATACGACAAGGTGCTAATTGTTTGCGAAGGAGAAAAAACAGAGCCTTTCTATTTTCAGGGATTGATAAAAGCCGAAAAGCTTTCTAGTGTTAATGTGCAGGTAGATCATGTAGGCAGTCGTTCTGCACCAATTCATGTTATTGATCGCGCTATCGAATTGACAATGGAAGCAAATAAGGACGCCAACCCTGAGGCTCACTACGATCGTGTTTATTGTGTTATAGATCGTGATGAGCATAGTACGTTTAATCAAGCCATTCAAAAAATCTCTACAGCTAATAAGCAAGCCAATTCTGCTCTATACTATGGAGTGGTGTCATATCCAAGCTTTGAATATTGGTACATTTGCCATTTTGAGAGAAATCGAGGTTCTATGAGTTCGGCCGTATGTGAAAGGAATGCCAATAGTCTTTGGCAAAATACTTTTCATGAGCCTTATCAAAAAAATAATTCCGAAGCTTATTCCAAGCTTCGGAGTAAACAAGCTGATGCTATCTCAAATGCAAAATTTGCTATTAAAGATGCAGATGAAACTGATCAAAAGAATCCTTCAACAAATGTGCATGAATTGGTTGAATACCTCATTGGTCTAAAGCATAGCGCTGCCAGAAGGTCTTAGTGATCTACCTAAGCCTACTCAGATAAACTGTACGACCACCACGCTTGACAGCGGTCAGGACCTGCCCACGCTGCTGCCCATTGGGGTGCTTGTAGCCTAAGTGAATCCATGAATTTGAGCTGTCTGGAAATTCTAGGATCAGCTGGTCAAATTTAATGCCACGCTCCTTTAATTCTGCCACCAGATAGCGGGCGACTTTGCGAGTGTCGCCAAAGGCTGGGGCGGTAAAGTCAATCGCAAGCCCGTAACAGTGTGCCGATGTGGTGCTGCCAACGATGGCACGGTTGAGCGTGGGTGAGCGATAGCCTGAGCTCACACGCATTGGCACGCATCGGACTTGTCATCAGTCATACCGAGCCAGAAGTCCTAGCAGCCCTTGAGAGCATTGTAGCACGCAAGGGATGCTCAAAGGCAATGGCAATCAAAACCGCTTTGGTTGAGTACGCCAAAACGCTTGACTAACCTATCTGTCCGCTATGGGTTGTTGGATTTTTTGATGAGCTTTTTTAGTTCACGAGAAGCCACATCGTGCAGCAACTCTTTGGCGATGCCAAAAAATACATTCTTCGTACTGCTTATTGCAGTCTGCTTGAAGAATTGGGCTTTATTGGTTTTTAGGTTGGGCTGATGAATCTTGCGACCAACCCAAGATAGCGACATCATGACAGCTCCTGTAATGAACGCATGATATTGCGTAGGGATGATCTGATAATCAACCGCCACTTGTAGTGCTGGGATGAGTACTAGCATGATGAACGCCCCTAAGGCTGGTAGCTTGACCGATAGATATTGAAAGACATTATCTTTAATGAAAGTCATTTTTTTGCTCCTTTGTTGAGATAATTTTTGATGACATCAGCCAGCCAATGCGTGCCAAAATAGCCGATGGCGGAGGCAATGCCGACGCTGGCGGTTTGTGGAATGCTGAACCAATCTAAAAATGACCAAATACCGATGGCAAACAGTCCGCACATGATGGATTCAAGCAGATCAACACGGCCACGCTGTGCTTTGGTGCGAAAGACCGCCATTAGTGTTGCCATGACAAAGCTCATGGCGGCGATCTTGGCGTGTAGCCAAGCCTCCGATAGATAGGTAAAAAACTCATTCACTGAATATCTCCTGTAATTAGATGATATAAATCGTCTGGGCTGTAGCGTTCGCCATTGGTTTGGTTGGTGAGAGCGTTAAAACACCATTCTGAACAAAAATATTTTTTAGGATTGTGTTTGAGTCTAAATACGAAGCTAAGCACACCCAGTAGATCGTAGCCTAGACCCTGCGTCTGTGCGTAATACGACAAAATACGCTCTAAAGGGACATTGGTGGGTAAAATATCCCACTGATCGCTTGGCAGTGCCATCGTCTTTTTACGCACACCGCCATCTCTATAGCTGGACGAATAACAATCAAAACAACCATCTTGCATATCAATGACAATCTCACAATGACTATAAGGACTGTGAGTAATCATGCGAATCATGCCATCAATCACCCATAAACCCAAATCCTGTGGGCGTTTGATGGTTTTTTTGCCCTTATAGAATGCCACACTGACCATCACACACCTCCTTGTACTGAGTTTGGCAAGTCAAATGTAATGACAATCTTGTCAAGTTCATCAATGCTGACAGCGTTTTGTGCCAAATCTGTCAATCGCTGGCGAACACCTGCAACATAGGCAGATAAGCGTTCAAATGCCAACGATTTTTCTAAAGCCTTTTGACGCAATATCTCTGGGGGTATGCCACGAGCGGCAGCAATGGTATCAAGCGTTGGCGTTGGTTTGGTATGATCAGCGTACCATTGCTTAGCTTCTATTGCTTGTATTGTCCAGGTTTGCACCTCAAAACTCGGCACCTGCTCTAGCTTGGCAACAGTGTCAATGTGGTTTTGAGCAGTGATATTAATCTGCTGTATTTTTTGAGTTTTTGCAGCGGCTAGGGTCTCGCCATCAAGCCTTGCCTGATTGGCTTGCGTGATTACCCATTGACCGTCTTTGAGTGTATGATATTTGGATGGTTGAGTTGCGATATCGTGCAGACGCCCATTACTCAGGGTCGGATTGCTCAGTTTTGTGTCGCTATGATATGCAGACTCACCACGACTCGCTAGGTCATCAGCATCGGGCTCAAAGTCGCATTGTCCGATGTTTTTGCCATCTTGATTAAAAATGTAATACATTACTTCACTCCAATGATGATGTAGTTTGCTTTTGCAGGTATCCATCCTGGTAGATTGCCATGCCCGCCTAAGTATGTTCGTGCGGTAACAACACGACCCAATGTGTAGCACTCAAACCCGTAGCTTTTTGTGAGACCAAATTCATATATATCCCATTTTGTATCGGCAGGATTGTCCTTATGTATTGACACCAGCCAATTGCACTGACGCTCACTGAACCCTGCTGGCAACGGTATGGTACCGCCGTTGTCTATAACGCCTGTCATGACAACCACTTTATTACTCACTGATTGCACAGTTGTATTGACGCTGACATTGCCAGAGCCATCAAAATTGACCGAGCCTGTTACCGCGCCAGTCAAAGAGATGGTGCGTGCGGTTCTTAGTTTGGTTGCGGTAGCGGCGTTTTCTGTTTTACCCAGCTTGGTATCGTTTAGCACTTTACCTTGTGCGGCTGATAGTGATTGATCTGTCGCAGTCGATGATAAGGTGTTGTTGATTGTGCCATCGGTACGCATCCAGTCGGACCAGGTATTGTTTCTACTGGTGCGATAGCGTTCATAGGTCTCATTACTGTAATGCTTCTTAAAAATCTGTCTGCACCAGTTAGCGTTGCTATTGCCCCCTGCAATGACAATCAGATGACCGCTTGCGGACGGGACTGGTGCATTAGACATACTGCCTGATGAATTAAAGCTATAAATACCGTCATCTGTATAAGTGTCAAGGTCTCCTGTTGCTGTCTGCACCCGAAAATCTGTGATGCCATAGCCTACAAGCGTTGTTGGTTTGCTATCAATCTCTCTCCAATTGTGGCGGTGGTCAGCAGCTGCTTTGGTGTCATCAAAAATGGTAATATTGGCTGTACCATCAAACGCCACGCCGTTAATGGTGCGTGCGGTTCTTAGTTTGGTTGCGGTAGCGGCGTTTTCTGTTTTACCCAGCTTGGTATCGTTTAGCACTTTACCTTGTGCGGCTGATAGTGATTGATCTGTCGCAGTCGATGATAAGGTGTTGTTGATTGTGCCATCGGTACGCATCCAGTCGGACCAGGTATTGTTTCTACTGGTGCGATAGCGTTCATAGGTCTCATTACTGTAATGCTTCTTAAAAATCTGTCTGCACCAGTTAGCGTTGCTATTGCCCCCTGCAATGACAATCAGATGACCGCTTGCGGACGGGACTGGTGCATTAGACATACTGCCTGATGAATTAAAGCTATAAATACCGTCATCTGTATAAGTGTCAAGGTCTCCTGTTGCTGTCTGCACCCGAAAATCTGTGATGCCATAGCCTACAAGCGTTGTTGGTTTGCTATCAATCTCTCTCCAATTGTGGCGGTGGTCAGCAGCTGCTTTGGTGTCATCAAAAATGGTAATATTGGCTGTACCATCAAACGCCACGCCGTTAATGGTGCGTGCGGTTCTTAGTTTGGTTGCGGTAGCGGCGTTTTCTGTTTTACCCAGCTTGGTATCGTTTAGCACTTTACCTTGTGCGGCTGATAGTGATTGATCTGTCGCAGTCGATGATAAGGTGTTGTTGATTGTGCCATCGGTACGCATCCAGTCGGACCAGGTATTGTTTCTACTGGTGCGATAGCGTTCATAGGTCTCATTACTGTAATGCTTCTTAAAAATCTGTCTGCACCAGTTAGCGTTGCTATTGCCCCCTGCAATGACAATCAGATGACCGCTTGCGGACGGGACTGGTGCATTAGACATACTGCCTGATGAATTAAAGCTATAAATACCGTCATCTGTATAAGTGTCAAGGTCTCCTGTTGCTGTCTGCACCCGAAAATCTGTGATGCCATAGCCTACAAGCGTTGTTGGTTTGCTATCAATCTCTCTCCAATTGTGGCGGTGGTCAGCAGCTGCTTTGGTGTCATCAAAAATGGTAATATTGGCTGTACCATCAAACGCCACGCCGTTAATGGTGCGTGCGGTTCTTAGTTTGGTTGCGGTAGCGGCGTTTTCTGTTTTACCCAGCTTGGTATCGTTTAGCACTTTACCTTGTGCGGCTGATAGCGGTTTGACCGTATCGGTGCTTGTTAGCGTATTGATGACTTCGTTGTGATTGATAAAATTATCCTGAGTCCATTTTTTGGTTGCATACACCAATGAATCATCTAGTGTAACGGTGACAACAGAAGCATTCTCTGCTGCGATGATGATGCGAATTGACATTTCACGAGTCACGCCATCATCTTGAGCAGGTTTGTAGGTTGCCGGAAATGAGCCGACAGCGATGAGCGTGCTGTCTGCATACAGCCCAATTTCTCGCACCGTATAGCCACCTGAGTCTGATGGAATAATGGCATTGATCTCAATCCAGTTGGCATTGGTTGGGTGGCGTTCGACACTATTGACGGCGATGCGATGGCGTTCATGCACCAGCTTAGTCTGCGTGGCGGTGGGTGTGATGTTTACATTGTTGCTATCGCCAACTGCCAAATGTGTGATATTGATACTTTCGTTTGAAGCGGCAGCGATGGCAAAGAGTGCTTTGCCATTGTTTGTCATGATTGTGTGATGGTTACTCATGTGCTCTCCTTTGGATAAACAATAATTTCATCGGCTGCCTGCATCACGACTGCCAGATACACATCGATGCGTGGGGTGAGTGTGATGGCAAGATTGGCAAGATGGCGACTGACTGGCTTGGCATCATTGACAAGTCTGTTAATCTCAACATAGACCGCTTCAGACAGCTCTCGTCCATAAGTGGATAGTTCTAGTGTGAATGAGCCAGCTGGTAGTGGTGGTTCTGTTTGCCACCACTCAACAAACTTTGCTTCATAACCAAAATCCGCCAAAATCCGCCGCACAGCGGCTCGTGTGCCTTTGAGCTGATGGTTGTAAAAAGATTTTTTAATCAGCTCTCGTTTTAGAGACGATTGCCAATCACTATCCCAGCTATCCACCGAGTATTGCCATGCGAGCAGTCCCAAAAATTCATCATCAACTTCATCAATGCGGTTTAGCGTATCGATATTGACATCAAGAAGGGTATTGTCTGCAAGTGTGTCAGTAATCTTATGCTCAAATTGCGTGGCGTTTGGTGGCAACAGATGATTTGGGCGTATCATTCAATACCTCCGATGGTAATGTTGATGGATTCACAATACGCCGCTTGCAATGCGTTGATGCTAATATCAGCTTTTGGTTCAATCAGCTCAATGCGTGCCACGCCATCAATGTGTAGGCAGTGATGAATGGCGGTGAGTCGTACTGAGCGGCCGATGCGGTTTTTGGCGTGCGTGTATGCTTGGGTTTTTGCGGTAGCGGTAGCAAGCACGGTGGTAGCTTCTGGGTCTTTGCCGATGTATAGTTTCGCCTCGATACGGTATCTGTGTATTTGTGCTGATTGTACGCTCACACGGTCAGCAATGGGGCGTACATTTTCGGCATTGACTGCATTGGCAACGATATTGACAAGCTCATCAGAAGCTTCACCTGTTTCGCTGTCGGTCTGTAAAATGGCAATATTAACCACAGCAGGGCTTGGGCTGGTTACTGCCACATCAGCAACACGACCATCGGCGGATAGTGCATGGTATTGATACGCAGCTTCTGGACCTGCGACAGACAGACGATCAAAGGCACGCTGAACACGAGAGCGGAACACTTCATCTGATTCATAGACGGCGGGACTGTCTTCAGTCGCTGGTGAGATCAGCAGGCGAATAACATTGAAATTAGCAGCGATGTGGTCAAGATCCGACCCTGTTGCATAAGCCAAAAGACAGGAGCGAGCGACAGTATTGATGCGATTGCGCAAGATAAGCTCACGATACGCATTTTCTTCCACAAACTTGGTTAATGGTTCGGACTCACGAGATAAAATCGCACGGATATTATCCTGCTCTTGCCCATAAAAACGAGCGATGAGAGCCTGTTTGCGACTCTCCAGAATCGTTTCATAGTTAAGCACTTCAATCATGTCTGGTTTGGCAAGCGTACTAAAATCCACACTCATATCTTATTTTCCTTAGAATCTTAGGCTGACATCTAGCACACCATCGCCACCAAGCTCGTTGAAGTGTGCGTATAGTTGTACTTCTAGTACGCCTTGGTCGATTTGACCGATACTGATGGACTCAATGATGACACGGTTTTCCCACCTTAAAATCGCACTATAAATCGCCGAATAGCACTGCAAAATCAACACATCATCAATCGGACGATCAATGAGTTCTGGCAACAGTGAGCCATATTCACGACGCATGACACGGCTACCAATGGGCGTGGTCAATATATCGCCGATGGATTGGCGAATTTGATTGATGTAGCTGATGACTTTACCGTTATCTTTGCTGATCATGGCATCGCTCCTGATGTCATCGCACCATCTCCTTGTTCACGGTGTTTGTGGTTTTGTAGGCTGATATTGCCAGCAATGACATCGCCTGTCGCTGTTACTGCACCGTTGATGGTTGCACCGCCACCGCCTGCTGTGCCACCAGCCAGACTACCAGAGATGGTCAGGTTGCCATTGATTTTTGTGTTGCCATTGATGGTTGCACCGCCAGAAGCGTTGATGGTTGCACCACCATTGGCGTTGATGGTTACGCCACCATTGGCGGTAATGACGGCTGTGCCACCATTGGGCAAAATCACATCTAGTGCGTGCGTTTTGGTGTCATAAGTGATGGTACAACCGTCTTCAAAATGCCGTGTTTTAATGTTTGGTTGGTTGCTTGGGGCAGGGTGCTTATCATGATAAATGCCTGTCAGTACAACCGCTTGCATCATCTCACCACTAGGGGCGAAGATAAGCACCTGCTCACCCACTGTGGGAGCATCCCAAGTTCTATCTGTGCCAGCTCGGGCGGTGATCCATGGTAGTGGGGCGGTAATGATGCCTGCACAATCGACAGTACAGCGTGCATCGGTGTGGTCCACACTGGCGACAGTGCCAAGTCGGATCAGATTCTCAAGTCGTCTTATGATATCGTGCATGGATTGAATTCCCCATTAAAGTTGGTTTTATATTACCAATCGTCATGAAGAGATTGGCATTTTTGGTGTTGTAGATTGCGGTTTTACAACACAAGCAGAGCGATTTTTGCTGTGCTTGTGGGTATGCTAGAGATGTTTTGATTTTGACCACCAAGGAGTCTATATGACCGATTACCACCATGGCGTCAAAGTGCTTGAGATTAACGAAGGCACACGCCCAATCAGAACCGTATCTACTGCGGTTATCGGACTGATTGGCACAGCATCAGATGCAGACGCCCAATTTTTCCCAGAAAATACTCCGGTGTTGATTACCAATATCCAGTCCGCCATTGGCAAGGCTGGAAAAGAAGGGACGCTTGCTAAGTCTCTACAAGCCATCGCCGACCAAACCAATGCGATGACAGTCGTGGTGCGTGTGCCCTATCATGAAGACGAGTCCGCTCAGACATCTGCGATTGTCGGCACGACCGAAAACGGCGTTTACACAGGCATGAAAGCGTTGTTGACCGCTGAAGCAAAATTGGGCATCAAGCCACGCATTTTAGGTGTTCCTGATTTAGATACGCCAGCGGTAGCAACGGCACTAGGTGCGATTGCCCAGCAGCTTAGAGCATTTGCTTATGTATCGGCACATGGTGCCAACACCAAAGAAGAGGCCAAAGCCTACCGAGACACGCACGGTAGTCGTGAGATGATGGTGATTTGGCCAAGCTTTCTGGCGTGGGACACCACCAAGAATACCAATGTGCCTGCTCCTGCGGTGGCTTATGCGTTGGGACTAAGAGCCAAACTTGATCAAGAGGTTGGTTGGCATAAGACCCTATCTAATGTGCCTGTCAATGGCGTAACTGGCATTTCAAAAGATGTCTATTTTCAGTTGCAATCATCAGCGACAGATGCAGGATATCTCAACGAAAACGAGGTAACCACACTGATTCAGCGAGACGGTTTTAGATTTTGGGGTTCTCGCACTTGTTCGGGCGATCCGCTATTTGCCTTTGAAAATTACACTCGCACGGCCCAAGTGCTTGCCGACACCATTACCGAAGCTCATATGTGGGCAGTGGATAAGCCACTACACCCAAGTCTTATCCGAGATATTATCGAAGGCATTAACGCCAAATTCCGTGACTTAAAAGCACAAGGCTACATCATTGACGGCTCATGCTGGTATGACCCAGAACTAAACGGCAAAGATACGCTCAAAGACGGTCATCTGCGTATTGATTATGACTATACGCCAGTGCCACCGCTGGAGAATTTGACTTTGCGTCAGCGTATCACTGACAGCTATCTGGCTGAGTTTGCCGCTCGTGTGAATGCGTAAAAAAGGAGATAAAAAATGGCATTACCCAAAAAATTAAAACTGATGAATCTTTTTAATGATGGCAACAGCTATCTTGGTCAGACGGGCGAAGTAACCTTGCCAAAACTTGGGAGAAAACTTGAAGACTGGCGTGGCGGTGGTATGAACGGCTCGGTCAAGGTGGATTTGGGTCTATCCGATGACATGACAGAATTTGAATGGAAGCTAGGCGGTATTGATAAGATTGTATTGGAACAATTCGGCTCGCCGACTGTATCTGGCGTGCCATTGCGTTTTGCAGGGTCTTATCAGCAAGACGACACAGGCGAAACCACCGCTGTGGAGATTGTGGTGCGTGGTCGCCATGAGGAGATTAACCTAGGCTCAGCCCAATCAGGCGAAGACACCGAGGTTGCCATTAAGACTATCTGGAGCTACTACAAGCTCACCATTGATGGCAAGGTCGTTATTGAGATTGATATCCCAAATATGATCGAGAAAGTCAATGGTAAAGATATGCTAGCAGCGCACCGCAAAAATATCGGTGCTTAAATTGAATTCACTTTTCACCAAAAAATAAGGATTAATCATGAATACCAAACAAATCACCCTAGCCCATGGCGTTAAACTTGGTGACAACACCATCACTGATATCACCATTACCAAGCCATTCGTCAGCCATCTAAAAGGCATCAGCCTTACCAAGCTGTTTAATTTTGAGGCTGAAGAGCTATTAAAACTTATCCCCCGTGTTACCACGCCAAGCATTCCACAGCCTGCCCTTGAACGCATGGAAATCAGCGATTTTATGGAGTTGGTCGGTGAGGTTTTGGGTTTTTTGGCGGACGAGAACACGGCTACCCCAAGCGAGTAGAAGAGGTGATTGCCAATCTGGCGGTGGTCTTTGGCTGGACGCTGTCAGATTGTGCAGACTTTACGCTTGATGAGCTGATGAGCTGGAATATTCTGGCGGTAGAGCGTCATCAGGTATCTTAAAAAACCCCGCCAATCGGCGGGGTTTTGTGGTAAGGGGTTAAAAAAACAGGGTGTAAACAATGGCAGAAATACCCAAAACTTTAAGCAGGCTAAATGTTGAGCGTTTTTTGGCACGCTTAGCACTTTGTTCAGCCCACAATTGGCGTTTTTTCCACCCATCTTGTAAGCATTTATCCGCTTTGGCAATCAGCTTTAGCGTGTCTTCCATTTGTTTTTGGCGGGCGATTTCTTCTGGGTGTAGTTGTTTTTTGAGAAGTTTGTCAAGTCTATCGGTCATCGTAAGCCCCCTAAGTTTATTTTATCTTACCATTGTTTGAGTGAAAGTCAAGGATTGTAATGAGTGTATTATTTTTAAATATCAATTTTAAAGGCAATGACCAGCTTTCATCTGCTGTGAAGAAAATCAATACATCTGCCAAAAAGCTGACAAGTCAACTCAACGATACTCAAAAGAAGCTGACACAGCTTAGTAAGTTTCAGCTTAAGAATGACACATTCATCAAGCTTAAGGCGGATTTTGAACAAAACAGCCAAGCCTTAGACAACCACCGCAAAAAAGTAGCCGCCTTGCAACAACAGCTGTCCAAAGGCGGTGGCAAGCAGTTGGCACAAGAGCTAAAAAAAGCCGAATCAGAAACCAAAAAATTAGAAAATGCTGTCAGTCAAGGTAAAAGTAAACTTTTAGCCTATCGTCAAGAGTTAAATCAAGCAGGGTATCAAGGAAAAAGTTTTGCTGATGTGCAAAAAATCATGAAACGCAATGTTAATCAGGTATCTTTAGCACTTGAAAACCAAATATCTAAACAAAAAAGGCTAGAAAAAGCCGAACAGCGGTATGACAAAGCCAAAAATCTTTCTAATGGACTAAAAAACGCATCGGCAACCACCTTTGGTTGGGCTGCTAAAACAGGTATTGCATTGGCGATACCCACCAAACTTGCCATTGATGTTGAACAATCTATGGCAGATGTCGCCAAAGTGGTTGATGGGCTGAAGATTGATGGCAAGGTTACCCAAGAATATCATCAGTTTGAAGCACAGATGACTCAGATGTCAAATCGTCTGGGTAAGCGTTTTTCTGATGTTGCTGCCATTGTTGCAGGTGGTGCTCAAGGTGGTATTGCCAAAAATGAGCTGATGCAGTTTGCTGAATCTGCCTCCAAAATTTCGGTGGCGTGGGATATGGCAGCAGGGGATGTGGGGCAATCTCTTGCGGAGCTGCGTTCTACGCTTACGCTGTCGCAGAATGATGTGGAGCATCTAGCCGACCAAATCAACTATCTAGGCAACAACTCAACCAACAACGCCGCCCATATCCTAGAAGTGGTACAAAGAGTTGGTTCGGTCGGTGCTGCTGCTGGTGTCTCTGGCGAGCTGATCGCAGCAATGGGAGCGTCATTGTCCGGCATCGACCCATCATCTGCCAGTACAGGTCTAAAAAATATCATCAAATCACTCGCCAAAGGAGATTCTGCAACCAAATCTCAAAAAAAGGCTTGGTTGGCTTTGGGGACGACTGCCGAAAAAATGGCGGTAGATATGCTCAAAGATCCAGAAAAAGCCATCAAAAAATATCTTGAGATGCTTGGCAGACTGCCTAAAGAGCAGCGTTTGGCATATGCCGGTATGATCAGTGGCGATGAAGCCTTGCCTGTGCTAGCACAGATGATGAACAATCCTACCAAATTTCAAAGTTATGCATCCGACCTAAAAGATAACAATAAAGTCGGTGGCTCGGTTGATACCGAATATGATTCTGCTGTCTCAACGACGGCTTTTAGGATTGAACAGGCTAAGGTGAAGATGCAAAACTTCGGCAAGGATTTTGGCAAGCATTTGTTGCCAATCTTGGCGGACCTTGCAGATCGTGTCTCAACCGTGATGGATAAGATAAGCGAATTGGCAAGCACTCACCCAAATATCTTTGAAGGTTTAGCAAAGGCGGCAGCGGTAGCGGTAGCACTTTTGGGGGCATTGGCACTGTTAGCAGGGACGGCAAGTTTGGTTCTTATGCCATTTTTTTCGCTGAATCTATTTTTGGCGAATTTATCTGGGGGTGCGGTAACACTAGGGACAATTTTTGCTAAATTTGCCAGTATTTTAAAGCCTTTGTCAGGGGTGCTTGGCTTTGCCAAAACCGCCATTTTTGGGGTGGGCAAGGCGTTTTTGACACTAGGCAGACTCATGCTGACCAACCCCATCATCGCCATCATGGCAGCGATTGCGGTGGCGGCTTATCTCATCTATGCCAATTGGGATAAGGTTGTAGGAGCGGTCGCTGGTGCGGTCAATGTATTTAAGAGTATTGTTAGTACGATTGACGATATCTTTACCCAAAATCCTATTTTAAATTTTATCATCCCCATCATTGGCATACCACGCATGATTATTGCCAACTGGGATAGCATCAGCACCTTTTTTAGTACGCTTTGGGGCGATATTCAGACGACCGCCAAGAGTGCTTGGAATGGCTTGGTTGATATTTTCCGTAACAATGCGATTTTAGACGCCTTCAAGTCGGCATTTCATACCGCCATGGATTTTCTATCAGGCTTGGTCGAGTCAATGCGTAACATTGGGTCGAACATCATTGATGGTCTGATTGCTGGTATTAAGGCAGGATTTGAGCGACTAAAAGGCTTATGGCAGAAAGTCAATTCATACATGCCAAACTTTTCACGAAAAAGCATGGACATTCACAGTCCAAGTCGTGTCATGCGTACAATCGGTGGTCATATCATGGACGGCATGACAGTGGGGATTGAACGCCGATTTGCGACACTCAAAAAGACCTATGGGACAGTAATGGATTATCTTGGTAGTCCAAACACCGCCAATCCTGCCATCAAAATGGTGCAAACCGTGGGTAAGTCGCTCGGCTCGGACAATGCCACTGGCGATTTGGTGCGTATGGTTGCACCAAAATTGAGCGCAAATCCTCTGGTTGGTATGGCATTAGACCATCTGCCTAAGCTCATGAGTCGCAATAACGCTCAGATGCCAAAGCCTGCTCATGTGACACCCATCAAATCTGCCAATGCAGTTACCATGGGGGCTGGCACATCATCAGCGGGCGTATCGCATACCAGCACAAGCAACATTACAATCAATATCCAAGCAACATCTGGCATGGATACTCACGCCTTAGCCAGACAGGTGCGAGATGAGCTAGAGCGGTACGAGCAAGCCAAAGCCGCCAAGCACCGTGCCAGATTAACCGATTAACCGCAATTAGGAGATGAAATTATGATGATGATTATTGGTATGTTCGTATTTTGTATCAGCACCGCTGCTTATCAACAGCTTGTCCAAAAGACCGAATGGCGACACGCATCGAACAGCCGTATCGGTACATTGCCAGCGTATCAGTTTTTGGGGCGTGGCGAAAACAATATGACGCTATCAGGCTCTATCGTCCCTGAATTTGGCAATCAAAAATCACTGATTCAATTATCCGAAATGGCAGACAAGGGCAAAGCCTACCCACTCATTTGTGGCAATGGGCGGGTGTGGGGTCAATATGTGATTGAATCCATCAGTGAGACGCACAGCATATTCTTCAAAAATGGCACGGCAAGAAAAGTGGAGTTTACCATCGAGTTAAAACAAATCAGCACACCAAAAACCTTTAAGGACAACACCCTGCGTGCGGTCGGTGGTGCAGCATTGCAGACGGCTGCCACTTATGGCGTGGATACCAGCAAGGTGATTGGTATGGCAGATGATTATGGGCTTGATATTGGTCAAAGTCAAATCTAGATAAGGAAAACAGCATGAATCCGATAGCGAACTTACGCATTGATGCACTCAAACAGCAGGGAAAAACCGTTCTACAAGTGGGGGCAGACTTTGCCACACTAGCAAGCGATCGTATGTCTGATATGCTAGAGCGTAGTTATCCACAACCGCTTTGGTCTGTATTAGTGAATGGACAAAGTATGACAGATGGCATTCATTCACGGCTCATCAGCTTGACGCTGACAGACAACAGGGGGCTTTTGGCAGATACGCTAGAAATTAGCCTATCTGATCACGACGGCACACTTGCCATTCCGCCAAAAGGGGCGTTGATTGAGCTTTATTTGGGCTGGCATACAACAGCCATGGTCTATAAAGGCTCTTTTATTGTCAATGAAATCACCCATCAAGGCACACCAGACACCCTAAGCATCCGAGCCATGTCAGCTGACCTAAAAGAGACAATCAGACAAAAAAAAGAACGCAGTTTTGCAAAAACCACGCTGGATAAAATCGTCCAAAAAATCGCACATGAACATAACTTGACCGCCAAAATCCACCCAGACCTTGCCAAAAAAGACATTTATCATCTTGACCAAAACGAATCAGACATTAGTCTTTTAACACGGCTTGCCACAGAGTTTGATGCCACCGCAATGGTCAAAGATGACATTTTACTGATGATGCCACTTGGCGTGCATGAGAGCGTATCAGGCGAGCCACTGCCTACGATGGTCATCACACGCACACTAGGCGACCGCCACAGATATACTGAGAATGCAGACAGCATATCAGGCGTACGAGCTCATTTTTATGATATCGCCAAAAAAGACAAAGTACCGGTGCTGGTCGGCACAGAAGATGACAGCGTGCATGAGATACGCTATGTGCATCGAGACAAAAAGAGTGCCACCAATGCAGCGTTGGCGGTTTATAAGCGAGCACGCCGAGACACCGCACGACTCAGCTACAAGCTGGCACACGGAGAACCCTTACTCATGCCACAGATGCCGGCGATGGTGATTGGCATTAAAGATAGTATTGATGCGATGGATTGGACGCTGACGAATGTCGTGCATCATCTAGATGATGGGGGTTATACCTGTAGCATTGAATGCGAGCGTCTGCTGGCTGAGCATGATGAAGCCAATCCACCGATTACTATCGGTCGAAAAACCAAGCCCAAAAACCCAAAATCCAAGCCCAAAAACCCAAAATCTAAACAGGGGCGAAAAGCACGAGAGCAGAAAAAACAAGCTCGCGCCAAAGCCAAAAAATAGCCATTTTTCCCCTTAGTTCTTAATCATCGGTGGTATAATTAACAAAAAAATAAGGAGCTAAATCATGTCTTGGATCTGTCCACATTGCAAACAAAAAACCATCCGCATTCGCACCAGTCGCAACGAACACATTTTGCTACGCCGCCTCTGGGTGCAGTGCCAAAACCTATCCTGTGGCTGGACAGGCACATACAACTGCGAATGCGATGGCGAGCTGTCGCCATCTGCCACCCCAGACCCTGCCATCAAATTACCGCAGGGCAGACGACCACCCACACCCAGTAATGACAGCACACCAGATATGTTCGATGAGTTGGCAGAGTGGGCTTAGGTCTGCCATTCTTTCTTATCGTTGATATGCACGCCCAATGAAAGCATAGGCTTCATCGGTGATGACTTGGCGGTCGTATTTGCCATGATGAGCCATTCGCTGTTCAGCCAAGGCATCATAAATCAGAGCTTTTGAACGATTGAGATTGGCTAGCGTTTGCCCTGCTCGGGTGATGACAGATGAGATGGCATCTAGGTCTTCACACAGACGCTCGTATTCTATCATGCCCACAGTACGCCAAAAGGCATTATTCCTAGCGTGTGTGTCGTCATGGCTACCACTTAGCGTCAGACGATGCACATACTCTACCGCCTTTGGTAAGTCATCAAGGGCAATCTCATCAATACCACCAACGCCCATATACTGATGCACCATACGATAGGCTTCATCATACCCCAAGCCTTTTTTACCGACAAGGGCAGAAATGGCTTGGCGTAGGGCGGTGCGGTCGTCGGTGGTGGTTTTGGCTAGACAAGGAATCGCCCCTGTGTTTAGAGCGTCAAACGCACGGATGACCATCAGATGAAACTTGGCAGAGATCCACATCGCATAGGCATAGACCAGCTCACGGCAGACAAATGTACCTTGTTGTTTGGTGTTGCCACCACGAATGGTGTGGTAGGCAATAGAGCCTTCTTCTTCAATGGCATGGATAAGTTCTTGGGTTTGTTGGTTCGCCATAAAGTTAGACGGCTTATGACGCTTTTCACCGCCAGATGAACGGTGTAGGTCGTTGAGTGAATACAGATTGTCCGAAGTGCGGATAGAAAAGTTGGCAATGGTAAGTGCGTTCATAAGGAACTCCTGTTTAAGTTTTTCGAAATTTGCCAAATATGGCGTTAGGGGTGTTCGAAAGCCGTAAACAGTCGGCTGGGCTTATTCGTGCGATTGCTCGCCTTATCTCGCCACCACCCCCAACATAACTTTTTCGTTCCTGAAATTCTAGGAGCGGTTTTCGATGGCGGAATTCCGCCAACGGTTATATTTTGAGCGTTGCTGGAATTCTAGCAACGAAAAAATGGGGAAATTTTGGGCAATAAAAAACCGCTAGACTGTCGGGAGCGATTTTACCGCTGTTTATTAAGGTTTCGACACCTTACCCCATATCATACCCCATTATTCGTCATTTGTCAATCCCCTAATTCAATGGTTTCGTAAAACTCTGTGATGGTATAGAGTACAGGCTTGTCATTGACTGTCTGCATCTTAACATCGACCAAATAGGCTCTATCAAAAATATTATAATCTACATCAATAATCATACGGTTTTTGATTGCTTGACTGCCAAAAGCGACCTTAACTTCTTTTTTGCTGATCAGCTCAATAATGCCCTTATCACCCTTTTTGTTATCGCCTCGAGCCTGTGAAAAGTACAAGACCACTTTATTTTGGTAGGTGGCGATGGGTTCTTTTAGGCTTTCTAGCTCACGCCGTGCATTGTTTTGAATGGCGTTGGCATCTAGGCTACTGACATTAAAGCTGTCTTTAACATCGCCATAGATATTGACGGTATGAATATTAAGCGTTGCCCCCTTGTCTTTTGCGACTGGCTCAACCAATTTTGACAAATTGTTTAGTGTGGTCGCATCTAGCGTGGCGTTGTTTGGCTTGCCCTTTAAACGCTCAAAAGCATTTTTTAGGTGTGTGGCAAATTCTATAATGCTGTTCGTGTGTTCAGCAAAGGGTAGCAAGGTTGGGGCAATGGCAACGAGTGTGGCGATGATTGAGCCTGATTTTACTTCTTTGATGTAGAGCTTAAAATCATCTGTCTTGGCGTGATGATTGTATTCTAAGGCAAAGCTTGCCATAGACTGCGTAAAATCCAGCACTTCTATTGGCTGTTGATTTTGAATATGGATGATGAGTTCTGATTGATTTTCTTGTGTGATGTGCAACATAAAAATCCTTGAAAAAAAGAATTTTTATACCGTATCACTTGTGCTTTGTCAATAAAAAAAATCCGCCCAAAATGAGTGGATTTTCCAAAATAATACTTGATTTATATCCTAGCTAGGATATAATACAAACAACAAGGCAAGGGAGTAAGCCTTGCCTTGTAGGTTAATTCGCTGACCTGTTAAGCAAAACCAGCGACAACCTGTAAGGAGAAACGAGATGAAAGTTCTGGTAAAACTTCTGATCGTTGTGGTCTTGGTAATGATTAGTACTCCAGCGTACTAATACCAAGTGCCTAAGGGTTTAACCTACGGCAGGGCGGCTGGAAACACCGCCCACCCCTTACATTACTGATTATACTACCATAAGGAGTTTGTCATGTCAAACTATGCCAACACCGAATACACCAAGCGAGCCAAAGCCAATTACAACGCCAAGGCTCTGCGTTCCACCACCGTGCAGTTTATGCCAAAAGATGCCGAAGCTCTTGCCGCATTGGATAGACTGGTGGAGCGTTACGGCTCAGTCGCCAAAGCCGTCAAAGCTGCTCTACTTGCCCACGACCAAACCCTCAATCAATAATCCTCGTCTTTCCACCACAAGACCGCCCATGCTGGCGGTTTTGTTTTTTGTTGCCGACAGCGAGCCGTGCGGTTGCCCTCGTCGTCTGCGGTTTTTTAATCTCTCGCTTTGATTGCAGGGCAAGATGGGTGCGGTGGTGGTATGGGTCGGATGGTGCAAAGCATGGCGAAATAAGGGGCTTGGCGCGGCATATACGACCTGTTTTGTGGGGGATTTCGCCATTGCGAATGATTGCGATGGCGGAAATCGGCAAATTAGGCAAAAAATGGTTCATTGTAGATGGTGTTTGGTAGTGGAATATGCCTATGATGACGGTGAAATGTGTAGTATTTTAAAAATGTCGATTTGTCCATCGTGAAGGTGAATTCTGGGCTGTCCACATATTGCAGATACACACGATCTGGGGCGGTGTCTGCAATGATGACATCGTGGTGGGCGGCATCTTTTGGCGACCAGATTTGCCCACGCTTGGGGGTTTGGGGTGGGCGGTGGTTGTGATGATTTTTCATAGTTTTTCCTTGATGATGTGAATTCGGTTTGTTTGCTGGTTTCTTAGCAGGTGTTTAATGTGGATATATATGGCTGTAATGTCATTGAGCACTTTATAATACTGGTAGGTTAGTACTACCAGCCAGAAAAATAGCCCCCAAACGAAAAATTGCAAGCTGTCATGGGTCATGGCTGTTCTCCTTGCTTTAAGTATTCTTTTTCAAGCTCTTGTAGCTTGGCTAATAATGTGCGTTCTGCTTGTTTTGCGATTTCTGAATCAGCGACAGAACTGATAACTTTATCGCTGGCATACAGCCCAGCAATCATGTACATTGTTCGCTCGCTGGGAATGAGTGCGACTGCAAGCACTGACGGAGCAAAGCAAGTAACAACAAAAATCTTGATTGCTTTGACTACCAATGGTTTTATGGTTTCCTGTGTTGAGTGGTGCATATTGTGGTACGCCGAAAAACCAAACGGTGTACCTATCAAAGCACACATCGAAATGAATAATATGGTTTTTGCAATTTCAGCTGCATTGGATAAAAGAGAAATCACATATAAAGCGATGGCAATGTCAATCATTTATTTGCCCCTCCAAGTCATCAAATGGCTCTCGTTGAACAATAACTCTAATATGCAACTTATCCTTTCTGTTGAACAAGTTAGTACCTACACTGATACCTTTTGCCCATTCTACATCTGCGTAACTTTTTTCCCGTTCGAGAAACTCATCGCATAAGCGTTCAAGGGTATCTTTTGGTTTGTCACTCATCAATAGTTCCTCCGCTAAGTTTAATCAGTGCTTTTGCGTGTGCAATGGCGTCTTCTTTGGTTAAGTGAATCATTCCGTATTTTAGAAAGTCTTGGTCTAGCTTACGATTCTCCCACTCAAAGATGTCATAAAACCCTTTTGATACGATATCGCAAACAAAGTATTCTTGACCAATTTCTAACGGCTCACTATCAGGCTTCGGAAAACTTACACCATTGATGGTAATCATTTCTTTAGCTAAGCGGAAAATAAACAAACCATTGGTTAGTACCCTGATATGGATTTCATGTTCATTGAGAGGTTTCCAACCGCTGTTCTGCGAGTCAATAACGCCTCTGATTTCAACTTTCTTACCATCAATGATGGCTTGTAATGCTTCCTGTGGTGTTAATAATTTCATGATTTTAACTCTCCGATACTGGTAAATTTTGTGATAAATTCGTCATAGCTCATTTTGGTTGGCAGGGCGTTGTTGATTTCTACCCAGATTTTGCCGTCTTTGTCTGCCTTGTCGCTGTTGATGACGGCGGTCTGGTCTGTGGCGGGGTTTAGATACACTCGCATGATTAGCTCCTAGTTGAGCATGCCATGCTCGATGGCAAAGGCTCGGTTTTCTGCTTGGATTCTAGCGAGATAATCCGTGTAGCTTTCGCCTGTTGGTGTAACCGAGCCTGTGCCTATGGCAGCATCTGGGGTAGTGCCTGTGGTATCTGGTAGGCGTTCTTGGGCGACCCAGTTGTCAAACAGGCGACTCCAAGTGGTGTCGGTACAGCGAAAACCACGAGCGGTGTAGAACTCTGTGAACTTGGTGAATATCTGATTGATGTCTAGCTGTTTTGCTCTACAAGTGTCGATTTGGGCTTGACTGAACGCAAATGTCGGATCTGGCGTTGTCGGTGTTTTGACCTTAGGCGTTGGTTTTTGATTTTTTGCATTGTTTTTTTCAAAATTTTTCTCCTGCTCATAGCTAGCTAATATATATATTTCTTGGTTATTGGTTATAGCGTTACTTTTGCCGTTACTTTTTGCGTTACGCTCCGTTACGGCAGGGGCATTCGTTACACGATTATAGGCGGTCAAAATCTCGTCAAAAGTCGCCCCCTTTGCCATCTTTACGCCTTTATTCTTAAGGGTTTCAAGCATTTTGGCTTTTTGGCGGTGGCGGGCTTGTCGCTGGGCGTTTGATAACGGTGTGGCGTTACTTTTTTCGTTACTATTGCCGTTATTTTTTTCGTTACGCTCCGTTACTTTTTCGTTACGGTCGTTACGCTCGGTGTGGCGGTGCTGGTAATGCTTGATTTCTCGGTCGATGCGAGCGTGGCGGTATTTGCCATTTTTGAGCGTGAAAAATTCGTCCAGCACATTTTGCAATGCTTGACGCTCGTCATCGGTGCGTATGGCAAGACGGCGACACAACGCCACCAAATCGCCCGTAATGGGCTTTTCGGTGTCGTAGTACATGTCTATCAGATCGCGATAGAACGACCGTTCTAGGTGCGACAGGTGGCGCGTGGCGGCGTTAAAATCGTTGATGTGGAAATTATAAAAGTTCATACGATTAGCCTATGTAGCGGTAGAGTATTGCTGGGTGATTGTTTGCCGCTCTGCCAAATCTTTCGATAGCGATGATGGGTCTGTCGTGCTGACTGTTGATTCTTGCGATGACCTTGCCTGGGTTGGCGTAGCCAAATTTATCCCGAACTTGGATGGCTGTCATGATATGGACTGTTTTTAGATATTTAAGCAGTTCTTGTCTTCGGGTCTTGCTCGCATGATGACACTTTGATTTTTCGGTCGTTTTTTTGATGAGTTTGGGCTTGGGTAGGTCCATCACTTTCCATGATTTGACGCTGTGGGCTGGGCGTGGCTTTGGCGTATAATCTGGCAGAATGGTTATAGGCACGCCGCTGGCGATGGCATCTGATATGAGCTGTTCTTGGGCTTGTAGATTGCAAGTTGGGCGATTAAATGCGAGCATCTGATGATTCTCCTTCTAAATAATACACTTTATATCTTGCCCCTGTGGGCGATGTCTCATAGCGGTCTTTGATGGCGTGCCCCATCTGTCTTAGCTCGCTGATGCGTGCTAAAAACCCCATGATGAAATACTTCTGCACCGCTTCTTTGTGGGTGATGGGTGCTTGTCGTAGATGAGCAAGCAGAGTGGCACATTGCCCTGTAACATCTGTCATAGTGGATAATCCTTATCTGGGTTGTATCGGTTCTCACCGCTCGCAACAATCTCATCGTTCTCTAGCAATGACAGCACTTGCATGGCATGATAAGCACGATGGTAGCGGTCCCGCAGATCGTCTTCAATGAGACGGCAAAGCCATTCTGACTTTGACAAATTACATTCGTCCGCCAGTCTGCCGATGACAGTGTGGCACTCTTCGGAAAGGTGGACGGTGATTTGGTGGGTTTTTTTGGGTTTCATGGTCGAGCCTGTGCTTGCTGACGAGCCATGATTTCGCGGATTTGGTACGCTCGAAGTTCTGGAATTTTGTCATCATTCCATTGCGAAACGGCAGCATGGCTAATACCGAGTAGGCGACCAAGTTCATTGACAGAGCCTTTGGCGACTTTGAGAGCTTCTTTTTTGGTCATTTAAGTTTCCTTTTTTGGCTAAAAAAGTAAAAAATATTACCTATTATTGCATACAAAACTTTCCTAATCAAGTGGTAAGATAGTAAATTAGTTCAAAAGGTGGTAACTATGAGTACTTTTTCAGAGCGTTTATACAAACTTAGAAAAGAAAAAAAGCTGGCTAGAGACGCACTAGGGGCTAAAATTGGCGTATCAAAAACCGCCATCAAAAACTGGGAAGATGGCGAAAATATGCCAAAGGTTGAACATGTACAAGCATTGGCAAAGTTTTTTGGTGTGTCTTTTGACTGGCTGGCAACTGGTGGACAAAACACCAAGCTCGTTGAGCCTATCCGCCAAAAGCTTGACATTGATATTATCAAAGAGCTAAAAGATAAAATTGCAGCGATCGAAAACCGAAAAGTTGCACACTCCGAAGGGCTTGAGCCAAGTAATGCACTGTCCATCAATAATCCCGTGCCTGTGATTGAATGGGTGGCAGCGGGTTCATGGGCTGAGGCTAATGCGGTGATTGCGTATGATGCGTTTGATTATCTGCCACGCCCATTTAATTTCCCTGAAAATGGCTTTGCCCTTAAAGTGCGTGGGGTGTCGATGATGCCTAAGTTTGAGCCAGGGGATTTTATTTATGTTGATCCAAACTACGGCTTTTGGGAGTTAAAGAATGGCGATCTGGTCGTGGTGCGTGAAGGCGATAATCACGAGGCGACTTTCAAGCAGCTTATCATTGGCGAGACCGCCGAAGACATGTACCTAAAACCGCTCAATCCTGATTGGCACGAACAAAAAATGATACCAAAAAGTGAGTGGGAGCTGGTTGGCAAGGTTGTGGGTAAGTGGACGGCGTTTTAGACATGAATAAGGAATAAAAAGATGAAAAAACTGGTATTGGTTGCGACATTGGGCGCAATGACAGTGGGGTCAGTGTCGGCGGCGGACTGGCGAGATTATGTCAAAAATGCCAAAGATGTGGCAACGGGTGCTATCTCTAAGATTACTAATAAGTCATCAAAAACCGAAACAGCAGAACCTGCGGTGGTCACAGAGCCTGTCATAGTGTCACCAGCACCGATAATTGAAGTTTTGCCACCGCCAATCGTACAAGCGCCAATTTTTAATATTTGGGATATTGAGTGTAAGGTGGTGAGTGTATCTGATGGCGACACTTTCACCTGCCTTGATGACTCCAATACTCAAATCAAGGTGCGCATGAATCAGATAGATGCACCAGAGAGCGGTCAAGACTATGGTAAAGTTGCCAAGCAGACGCTATCTGATTATATCTATGGTCAGCGTGTGGGTCTGAGCGTGTCAGGCACGGATAAATACAACCGAACTTTGGCAGAAGTGTATCGTTTGTCTGATGAGCAGAATATCAATAAGCTGATGTTGCGTGACGGCATGGCGTGGGCTTATCAAGAGTACCTAACCGACTACGAATATACCAGCCTCGAAAGCGCTGCACGCTCATCTGGTGTGGGTCTGTGGGCACACCCAAACCCAGTCTATCCGAGTGTGTGGCGTAGCTCTGTCAAGACAACCAGTAATACCACCGCCACCTCAAAACAAAGCCCTGCTCCGAAAAAGACCGCTACGAAGTCTAATCAGGTCGTTAAACAACCGAACAATGGCGCTGGCAGGTGTGCCGTAAAAAAGACCTGCGGTCAGATGTCAAGCTGTTCAGAAGCGAAATATTATTTCAATACTTGCGGATTGTCTAAGCTGGACAAAGATGGCGACGGCACGCCATGTGAATCTTTATGCCGATAATCTTAATTTTTCAAAAGGATGAAGTTATGAAAAAATTAATCACATTGCTTACTGTGAGCGCACTCTTGACAAGCCCAATGGCTTACGCCAAAGGCAATAAGCCTTGTAGTGGCAAGAAAGGCGGTATTGCTTCATGTACCTCCAGCGGTAAATTCATGTGCAAAGACGGCACCATCAGCAAATCCAAAAAAGTCTGCACAAAAAAATAAAAAGTTTGACCGACTAACTAAAAACCACCCTATATGGGTGGTTTTTTATCCCGCTGGTAATTTTTTACAAAAAAAGAAATTTTATTTACTTTTTTCTTGACAAAAAAGGAAAGTAAAGTTACTATTACACCATCAACCAACGATGGAGTAACCAATCATGCCAACCATTAAACAAACCTGCCTATCTGCACTGGTCATCATCATGTCCGTGCTTGCACTCAAAGGCTGTGTCTCAATGTCGCTTGCCGCATGGGATAGAGCCCATGAAGGCGAGCGAGCCAAAATCGCTGAATATCGTGCATTGGCGGATAATAAAGAGGAGAACTACTAATGACTAGAATCACCAAATACACCAGAGAGCTAATGCTCGATGAACTTATCAAAAACGGTAAATTTGCCGAAAATATCCAAGCCAAAGAACAAGCACTAAAGCAGGCTGGGCATGAAATTTATCTTAAGATATTTGGCAAATACCTTGATGATATTAAAAAATTGCCCGAGCTACTTTTTAATCGTACAAGAGAGCTTAGGCTGGACGATATCAAATCTCGTAATAGTCGTTTTATGCTGCGTGTCGAATTGCCTGATTATCATGTGTGTCTAGCGTTCGGGTCAGTCATCGGAAAGAATTTTCACGGATTGACCGAAGATGATGAGATTATCAAAAAATATCTGGCAGCCAAACAAGCTTATGATGACGAATTTAGCAAAATGAAACAAGCTAGAACAGATGCGGAGGCGGTGCTGTCTGGTATCAATACATTCAAACAGTTGTGGAAAATGTGGCCAGAATCCCAATCATTACTGGGTAAGTTTGAAAACCAAGATAAGCCAAATTATCCGCTAGTGCCACAAAATATCGTGAATATTAATGTAGCGTTTGGGCTGCCTGTGGAGAATAATTTATGAATATGACTACCATGCAAATGCTTGCCATGCAATACGGCTTTAAAGCTCTGATACCGCTGGAGAATGTCGCTAATGACTATCTAAGCGACATCAGCAAGACCGAGCTGCACCGCAAGGCAAAAAATCAACAGCTTAATTTTGCTTGTATCAATACCGGCTCGGACAAACGCCCAAAATATCTTGTACCGATTGAGAGCCTGGCTGGCTGGATTGATGCCATTAAAAATGAAGCAACCTTAGACCATAAAGCTATGCACGCCTAACCCCAAAGTATCAGAACGAACCACGACCATGCTCGCGGTTTTGTTTTGCCCGCTTGATGGCATCTTCAAAATCAAGCACGGTGGGGCGCCGCTTTAAGTTGGTGTAACGCTGCAAGCTACTCCAGCTACGGTGTCCTGTCACTTGTTGAAGCTGGGGAATGGTGAGACCCTGCTCGGCAAGGCGAGTGGCGGCTTCATGGCGCAAATCGTGGAATTTTAAGTCATCAATACCAAGTATTCTGCAAGCATCGGTAAAAGATTTTGAGATGGTCTTGCCGTCTAACGGGATAAGTTTTTCGTCGTCGTAGTAGGGTGATTTTTGCATGCGTTTTCTGACCGCTGTTTCCTTAAAAGCGGTGATGACGGGCAAGGTTTTTTCTGGGATTTTGACTTCGATGTGATTGCCTTTTGATCCTTTGGGGTTTTTCATGTCTCGTACTAGCCACCAGTAGCCGTCTTCGGTCTCGGTCAGGTCATCTTGCAATAGATTGACAATTTCCCCTTCACGCCGTGAGGTGTATATCGCAAACCACATAATGAGGTGCATGGGGTAAACCTGAATACCTCGCTGCCACACCTCATAAAAGTGGTTCGTCAAGAGTTGTAACTCATCATTGCTGGGCAGTCTTGAGCGTTTGTCCGACCCTTTGACTTTTCTGGCATAACGCAGCCCAAGCATCACTTCTTCAAAGCCTGATAGATTGACATCCATACCCCAGACCATCTTGGCGTATCTTAGTACGGCACGAATGGCAATCATGTCGCCTGTGAGCGTTTGCGGCTTGACCGTCTGCAAGCGAAACTCAGCAAAATTAGCAAAGTCTGCATTGGTCAGCTTGGTAATGTACTTGGCACCAATGGCAAGTTTGGCGACAAATAGCAGTCCCATCTTGTGTGAACGCCCAAAGTCCGCCCCTGCCTGCTCCAAGTAGAGACTGATGGCATCTGAAAAACGCATGTCGTCTTTTTTATCGCTCTGGTGGATAACATCGGGATTGAGTTCGATCTGGGCTTCTCGCTTTTTTAGCCAGCTTTCTGCCAAATTTCGCTTGCTAAATGTGCGACTTTCGCTATACTTAATGCCACCCTTGTTGATGCGTATCACTGCACGATAGCGAGTTGTGCCTGATGTTGTTTGGCGTTCTGATATTGTACCCATATTCTTTCCACTTGATAAAATTACACCATTTTAAGTACATAAAAAATGGTGCAAATATGGTACAATACAATCACAAATAAACGCAAGTATGAACAAGTAACAACAAGTTAAAACAAGTCAAATTTTTAATACAAATATTTGAAATTAAAGAGATTTTATATAAATGATTGATTTTAAAGAAAATAAAAGAATATCTGTTGCACCGATGATTGACTGGACGACAGCGGATTTTCGTTATTTTGCACGCCTATTTAACCCTGATATCCATCTATACACTGAGATGATTAGCACCAGTGCCATCTTAAAGGGCGATGCTGATTATATTTTACGACATGATGACATAGAGCACCCCATCGTCTTACAGCTTGGTGGTTCAGACCCATCTGAGATGGCACGCTGTGTACAGATTGCTGATGATATGGGTTATGATGAGTTTAATGTGAATGTTGGCTGTCCGTCTGACCGTGTTCAGCACAATAAAATTGGTGCTTGTCTTATGGCAGAGCCTAGCTTGGTGGCTGATATGGTGCGTGCGATGAAAGATGCTACCAGTAAGCCTATAACGGTCAAACACCGCATCGGTATTGATACTTTTGATAGCTATGAGTTCATGCGTGATTTTGTGGAGCAGGTAATGAATGCAGGGTGTAGGCATTTTATCGTTCATGCTCGCATTGCGTGGTTAAACGGATTATCCCCCAAAGAAAACCGTGAAATTCCACCGCTTCGCTATGATGATGTATATCGGCTAAAAGCAGATTTTCCAGAGTTATTTATTGAGATTAACGGCGGTATTAACGACATTGATGCCATCAAGACGCACCTAAACCATGTTGATGGCGTGATGATTGGGCGTGCTTTTTATCATAATCCAATGCTGATGGGTGAGTGTAATACTCTGTTTGGCAGGGCGATACCGACTCGTGGTCAGGTTTTGGATGCTCTGTGTCCTTATTTAGAAAGGCGAGCTGGCGAAGGGGCGAATTTGGCAACGCTAGCACGGCACTATTTGGGGTTGTTTCAGGGTCTATCAGGAGCAAGAAAATGGCGGCAAGAGCTAAGTGGTAAACGCACGCTGAGTATTGATAACATTAGGCGAGCGGCTGATGAAGTCTTGATAATGAATGACCAAAAGTGATTGTTATTCAAGCAATGGGAGAGTGAAAAGAATATTTTCCATCGGTATTAGATGTATATCATGCCAGCTGAGTTGTTGCTTATGTATACAACAAATACATCACCATCGCCAAGCCATTATTAAAAATATGTAGCAATATAGGAGCGATGATAGAGCGACAATACACTCGAGTATAGCAAAAGATGAGCGAAAGCCCAAAGATGATTCCCATCTCAAAGAGAGTGTATTGTAAATGAATGCTAGCAAATAGTACGCTGTTTATGATGCTAGCACAAAGGATAGAGATTTTTTCGCTGTACACCCCAAAGACCTGTCGCCACGCATCAAACAACACGCCACGAAACATCAGCTCTTCATAGATGGGGGCAACAACTGTCATTGCTACCACGAGTAGCGGTAGATGGGCGGTGCTCATCAGTCTATCCATGAATGCCATCGGCGTTCGCCCAAGTACATGGATAATAAGCTCACTTAGTACCAAAAACAGCAAAAGCCACCAAAGGCATACCGCCAAAGAACGCCAATAAAATGGACGCACACCTAGTATCTGCCACATACGCTGACCATCACGCCAAAAAGCCAGTCCGACGCATAAAAGACTCATTGTGATACAGGTGGAGATGGTCGCCATGCTGACCAAAACACCATGATGGCTGGCGTTTAGCACATCCAAGCCTGCAAAATGCCCAAATCCCCACAAAAAACCTGTCTGGCAGATGAATAACGCCACAGTGAGTAGTAGTGTACTGCCCATTGCATAAAGCAGGGCAAAAGAGCGGTTCTTAGGCAGGTTGACCTGTATGTGATGATTCATAAGGTGTGGGGTATCTAAAAATAGTGGTTAGGGGTAGCTAGCGATAAAACCATCTACTTAAATTATCTATTGTAAATGAAAAATGAGCAAGTAAACAATTGTTTAGTCGTTCAATAATTGCAAAAAATGATTTGATGAGATGATCTATCATAATATTTGGCAACACAACATTAATGATGGGTTGCTATTTTGGTTAAAAAGATATGCTATAATGGTGATGATATTTTATTATTTATAAGATTGAATGATTAAATAAAAATACAGCAGAGGTGGAATGTGAGCTATTTTGGTACTGATGGTATTCGTGGTGAGTTTGGAATGTTTCCGATTACCCCTGATTTTGTGCTTCGGTTAGGTTTTGGGGCAGGTCGTGTGCTGGTTAGGCAAGCAGGAGAGGGTAGACGCCGTCCAAGCGTCATTATTGGTAAGGATACCCGTATCTCAGGCTATGTGATCGAAGCGGCACTTCAGTCGGGTTTTAATGCTGCTGGTGTTGATGTGCATTTGTTAGGACCGCTACCAACGCCTGCCATTGCACACCTAGTTAAGAGTTTTCATGCGGACATGGGGGTGGTTATTTCAGCATCACACAACCCCTATCATGATAATGGCATTAAATTTTTCTCGCACGAAGGCAAAAAAATCTCTGATGAGTTTCAAGAGATGATTAACCAAGAGCTAGATGTACTCATTGGCGATGGTAGTGTGGGATTATCAAGATTGACAGGTATCAAGGCGGATAATATTGGTAAGAGTTATCGTGTGGACGATGCCAAGGGTCGTTATATTGAATACTGCAAGGGTAGTTTTCCATATCATTTAAGCCTAAATCCTTTAAAAATTGTCGTAGACTGTGCCAATGGTGCAGGGTATAGCGTCGCCCCTCGTGTATTGCGTGAGCTGGGGGCAGAGGTTATCGCCATTCATAACACCCCTGATGGCATCAACATCAATGATAACTGTGGTTCAACACACCCAAACTCCCTACAAACAGCCGTCCTAAAGCATGGTGCTGATGTTGGTATTGCCCTAGATGGTGATGGAGACCGCATCATCATGGTGGATGAGCAAGGAGATATCGTTGATGGTGATGCGATTTTATATGTCTTGGCTAATCATCTAAAGCCAAAAGGCGTGGTCGGTACGCTGATGAGTAATGTAGCCTTAGAGATTGCCATGCGTGAGCGTGGTATAGAGTTTCATCGTGCCAAAGTGGGCGATCGCTATGTCATGCAGACCCTAGAGACGCATAGGCTTAGTATCGGTGGTGAACCGTCAGGTCATATCTTGTGCTTGGATAAGAGTCGCACAGGCGATGCCATTGTGGCAGGCTTGCAGGTACTCATGTGTATGGTGGAGCAAGGCGTACGACTAAGCGAGCTATCAGCAGGTTATACACCATTTCCTCAGACGCTGATTAATGTTCGCTTGACACAGATGGCAGATCCCTATAGCAACCCAAACTTGGTGCAAGCGTTTAATGTGGCAGAACAGACTCTAGCGGATCAAGGTCGCTTGCTGATTCGCAAGTCAGGTACTGAACCGGTGATTCGTGTGATGGTGGAATGTCAAGACGAACACCTGTGCCAAACGCTAGCAAAAGACATCACCGACCAAATCATCAAAGAGATGTCATAACATATTTATGGTATCTTTTTAAAAACAGCAAAAACAGTACAGCACCCCAAAGTGGCAGGTTATAAAATGGTTATTGGCGTTCTTTGGCGGTGTTGCAAGACAAGGATAATCCTACCAATTTTGTCATATTTTCATGGTGTGTCTTACATCAATTTTTAGCCGGTCAGCAACAATTTTTGTATATGGTTGCAAATCTCTACTAGATTGTAATATAAAAAACTGGCAAAATCTATCCATTAACTAAAAAAGGTTGTGTGGTTGATTTTAGACGATTAAACCATCGCAAAAATCGAACCATGATAAGATGAAATCAAATCTATTGGTTACCCAATCTTAATCAACCAAAAACAGTCATCAATCATTGGAGTATTGATATGCTAACTTCTAGCAACATTAAAGCGATGGGTGTAAAACTTGGTCTGGCTGGTAGCGTTATTGTCATGAGTTTGACCGCTGTATTACCTGTCATTGCGACCGCTGCACCTGCCAGTCAAATGCAAGCTGTGCAAAATTTAAACGAACTGCTGTCAAACACCAAGTCTATGACTGCTGATTTTAACCAAACGGTAAAGGCGGGTAAAAGAACCATGACTTCAAGTGGTAGTATGGCGGTACAACACCCAAGTCAGCTTCGCTGGGAGACAAAGTCGCCAGCACATCAGTTGATTGTTGCCAATGATCTAACCATGTGGGTTTATGACAAGGATTTAAATCAGGCGATCAAACAATCTGTCGCCAACCAAGTGGGCGATACGCCAGCATTATTACTATCTGGCGACACCGCTAAGATTGCGGACAGTTTTAATATCTCTCAGCCAAACAACACTAAGAACTATTTTAAACTAACACCAAAATCAAATAACGCAGGGTTTAGTGAAATGTATATCAGTTTTAATGGTGGTAAACCTGTGTTTATGAGTATTGCTGATGCAATGGGTCAGCAGACGCAAATCCGCTTTTCTAATATCAGCCTAAACAAAAAGATCAATGCTGATCAGTTTAGCTTTACTCCACCAAAAGGAGTATCGGTTGTCAATCAATAACACAATGGCTATCGTATAAAGGTTGTAATGACCCATCTATTAAGAAACCCAAGCACGAATCATAAATGACCGGTTAATCATAGATGATTTTAGTGCTTGGGTATTTTTATATCGCCATCGGGAGCAAACTGATTTTATAAAAGTTTGACTGGGTTTTTAAGTGTGGCGGTGTTTGGTTTTATATATTTTTAAAGATTGACAAGGAAAGTTGTTAAAATATTTGGTATCGGTCATGAGTATTTATTTGAAATGTGGTATAATACGCCACAAAATTGGGTGCGTCAGAAGGTCTTGACCATCCTTGAATGTTTATTCAGAAATCACGCAGGGGTGATTATGTCAGCCGAATGGTCAGCCATCGTCTATTTGCTAGCCGCTTTGGGGTTGGTTATCTTTATGCTTGTCGTGCCTCGCTTGCTTGGGGGTAAGTCAAGTGGTTCACAAAAACACGAAATTTTTGAAGCAGGTGTGTTACCAGCTGGTTCGGCACGCATTCGCTTATCCGCCAAATTTTATTTGGTGGCGATTTTTTTTGTGATTTTTGATTTAGAAGCCTTATTTTTATATGCCTATTCAGTGAGTGTGCGTGAAGTGGGTTGGGCAGGTTTTATGGCTGCTGCTGCCTTTATTGGCATTTTGTTTATTGGCCTGCTTTATGAGATGAAACTTGGGGCGATGAACTGGGCACCTGCTGATAAGCGAGACAAAAAGCCACGCATTTTACACCGTCCTGATGATTTTAATCTGGCGAGCATCACAGCCTTTACCACCATTGATGAGTTGCACACCGACCCCACAGGTAAAGTGCCTGCTCAGTCGTCTGGACGGATTTTTTCAGGACGAAAAGACTTGCAGGCGGTGCTTGAAAAAGACAAGCAGGATATGGCAAACATTGACCACATCAATGACACAGGACGAGTTACTACGCAAAAATTTGATTAAGGGAATTAATTGAATGAAATTTGGCAATTATCGGATTAACCTTCTTTTTTGATATTTGCCATCGTTTTTTATGATGGCAATCATACTTCAAAATCTCGCCTTTGTTAGATTGGTGATTATCTGTTGTATTTTTGGTATCAAGACGACAGCCAAGGGCATGCCAAAAGATAAATAAACAAATTGTTAATCTTAATTTAGTAGATATTTAATTGACAAAAGACCACTATGAAATACACCTTAACTCGTGCCGAAGAACAAGGCAATCAAGAACTCCACACCACTCGCCAAGTGGTGGATGATATCACCCAAGAAGAAGTTGAAAAAAATATCTTTTTGGGTAAGCTGTCTGACCTTACGCATGCCGCTGCCAACTGGGGGCGTAAAAATTCGTTATGGCCGTTTAACTTTGGTACAAGCTGTTGCTATGTGGAGTATGCCACAACCTTAACAGCAGTGCATGATTTATCTCGCTTTGGGGCGGAAGTGATTCGTGCCAGTCCTCGTCAAGCTGATGTGATGATTGTCGCTGGCACTTGTTTTGTCAAAATGGCACCTGTCATCTTGCGACTGTATGAGCAAATGCTCGAACCCAAATGGGTCATCTCAATGGGAGCGTGTGCCAATTCTGGTGGTATGTACGACATTTATTCGGTGGTGCAGGGCGTGGATAAAATTTTGCCCGTAGATGTCTATATCCCCGGTTGTCCGCCACGCCCAGAAGCACTTATTCAGGCGATTATGCTATTGCAAGAGAGTATTACCAAAGAACGCCGACCGCTTGGTATTCATCTTGACCAAGGCATTTATCAGCCAATTATGACCCCAGAGCGGGATAGAAAAAATGCCGAACGCATTCTTGTTAAGAATTTAAAAAGTCCTGATGGGGTGGAGTGATGTTATATCCTGCAATGTGAGTACTTTCTTGTGTCATTGGATTTGGAAATTAATCTTATGGTCATAATAGAATGGGGATTTGTTAATGAATAATACTTTATACTCTCAGTCTGAAATAGCCAAAATGCAAGGTTAGCTAGGCGATATGGGAAGACAAATTTTAGAAAGATTTAATGGTGATAATGCAAAACAAAAAGCATTATTTCCGTGTCTATTTGCTCGTAAGGCATTTGCACAAGGTATGGTAAAATTTTTACCGATAGCTTATGTGCGAGATAAGGCTCAATATGATTTAGAGTGTTTTGCACAGGGTTTAAAAAATTACCTAGAATTGGCAATGTCGGTTTGGGATGGGAAATTTAATACAGCCTACCCATTGTTAGTTGTATTTGAACCTGTGCAAGGACATAGTCAAACTAAAGACTATCAAGACATTTTTGTTCAAGCCTTGCAATACTTGATTGATAATGATGAAAAATCTTGGGTGGGAGAAATTCCACTCAATCCCAACCAAGAGTTTTGGACAATGTGCTTTCACGGAGTTCAGATTTTTATTAATGCTAGCCACCCAAATCATCATTTAAGGTTAAGTAGAAATTTGTGTGATACTTTGGTTTTGGTTATTAATCCAAGAGAGCGTTTTGATGTTTTTGCAGGAGATGATGAAGCAGGTTATGCTATTAGAGAGCGGATAAGAAAAAATATAGATAATTACGATTTAATTTCCAGAAGTCCTTTACTTGGTCATTATCAGCTTGGAGAGTTGGAGTGGGTTCAATATATGTTGCCTGTTACCAATGATGAAGAGCCTATGCAATGCCCACTTTCTTTTGAAAGACATCATAAGAAATAAAATGAGGCAAAAACTATGGACTTGAGAAAATTCTACGGTGCTTTGATTGTCTTTTATTTTAGTGATATGGCATTACTGATTATGGTAATTTGGTTGTCTTATAAGATAACCAAAAATCCTTTAATGCTTGGATTGATATTGTGCATTAGTACAATTGTCCCATTTATATTAAAAAAGTTTTCCAAAATTAATTTATTGTCTCTTTCGGCTCACCATTTAATGCTTTCACGCATTTTATTTTATTCCATTGTTTTTGTTTTGTCAGCACTTAATACATCTGTTTATAGTTTTATTGGTCTTGCGTTAATATCTGGAATATTGAGTGTTAGTATATTAAGTAATTATGAGACTTATAATAATTATCTTGTTGTAGATGGTATCGTTTCTGCAAACAAAGCATCAAGATATATGCAAACTGTTATACAGATTGGTGCATTTGGTGGAGCAATGATAGGGGGAATGCTATTAAATCATTTATCTTTTTTTTATTCTATGACAAGTATTGTTTTAATAGATATTTCATTTGCTATTATCTTTATGATTTGGGCGAAAAATGGTAGTTTTGCTCAAATAAAGAATAAAACTCAAATGAATGAAAAGCAATCTGTAAATCAACTTGACTTGTTGGATAAAAAAAATATTTACTTATTATGCTTTATACTAGGGTTTATTGGCATTCATATTACCAGTTTTAATTTAACCACACCGATTATATTTCAAGAAATCAAACAGTGGACTGCCCAAGATTTTGGTTTATCCAGTGCTTTTGCTGGCATAGGTGCTTTTTGTGCAGTTTTTCTAAAAAGCAATACAAAACATTGCTTGGTAATGGCAATATGCTTAATTTTTGCCGATTTAATATTTGTTATGTCAAATATGAAAATATTATCACTAGCAATATGTTTTTTTATTGGATTTTTTATCAATAGTATTAGGATATTGATAAGGGAAAAATTATCTTTATTGGCAAAAGATATAGAGCAAGCTAATTTTATTGGTCAAAGTAGTGCTGTTTTTTATACCATATTTCAAGCAGGTGCTAGCTTATTATTTGGATACATATTAGCCAGTGTACAGAACATCAATATTTCCCAAATATTTTTACCATTAGTGGCATTTATTATTATTGTATTTTATATTAGTGTACTTTTCGCAAACAAAATCTCTACCAACTAGGAGTGCAATTATGGTTAAAGGCAAAATTTTGATTGTAGACCCTTTTTCTACTGGTGCATTGTACGCACAAAAGTTCTATGAATTAGGACATCAATGCTATGCGGTACTTGCTAATTCTGATATGAGTATGAACTATTTTAGTTTTGATAATACTTATTTTGTTAATAAAGTAATTTATTCGGTTCAAGAATGTAAGGAAAAATTTCATAGAGATGAGATTTTGGCTGTTGTAATTGGTGCAGAAACGGGCGTTATTGTTGGTGAACAATTAGCAGAATACTTTGGCGTAACAGGAAATCCCGTAAAAAGTAGCTTAAAACGCCGAGATAAATTTGTGATGCAAAACGCTTTGAAAGAGAATGGGTTGAAGCATATTAAAAGTCAACTCATTCATTGTAATAATGAAGATTTATTTGAAAGTGCAAGTGGCTATATTCTTAAACCTGTAAATTCGGCAGGTAGCGATGGTGTAATGTTTTTTGAAAATAAGACAACACTATCTAATCATATACAAAACATTAATTGGGAAACAGTTAATGCGTTAGGAATAAAGAATGACAACTACATTTTGCAATCATTTGAAACTGGTGATGAATTTGTTGTAGATATGATTGTGCAAGATGACAACATTTTTATTTGTAGTTTGTGTGTTTATAAAAAAGGTTATCACAATGGTAGCCAGTTTGTTTATGAAAATATGCAAATGTTGGATATTGCGAGTAAAAAATATCAAGCCATAATTCAATATGCAATACAATGCATTAAAGCATTAGAGGTCAAATTTGGGGCGGTGCATATGGAGCTATTGGCACAATCAAGTACCAATGGTTATATTAATCCAGTAATGATTGAAATGGGGGCAAGATTGCACGGAGGGGTTGCACCCATTGTTTTTGAAAAATGTTACCAACAGAGCTTACTTGAATTAAGTGTCCATAGTTATTTAAAGAAAGATTTGACACAGTTCTATGGAAAAACAAAAGACAATATATTTTATTCAAAAATTATCAGTCAAGCCAAAGTAGTATTTTTAATTAATTACCAAAAGGAAAATAAATTAGATGAGCAACTATTCCTGTCAAAAATTCAAAGTCTACCTAGTTTTTATCAGGCTAAAATTCTCACGAATGACATAATGCCTGTAACAGTAGATTTGCTGACTTGCCCTGTTCTGGTGTGCTTAGTTGGAGGAACATCTGATATTGATGAAAATAAACTGAGGATAATGTTTAATGAGAGTATTTATTAATTTATATTATTAATCATTTTACTCACTCAATTATGTTTTAGTTTTTAAAAATATAGACATTGGCGATGCAATTTTTTATTTTACTTAAATTTTAGTAATCGCAAACATAAACAAAAAGTTGGTATTATGAGCATTAACCACATTCACGATTTTGACATTCTAAACGAGTTAAACGCTAAGTTTATAAATCTTGTCGTCCAAGAAACGGCGGACGGCATTCCGACTGTGTGGGTGGACAAAGCCCAAGTGCTTGATTTATTGCTATATTTGCGTAAATTGCCCAAGCCCTTTGTAATGCTTGTGGATTTATCCGCCATTGACGAACGCCTGCGAAAACATCGCTATGGACAACCTGTCAGCGATTTTACCGTGTTTTATCATTTGATGAGCTTGGAGCGAAACTCCGACATTCGCATTAAGGTTGCACTTGCTGAGGGCGAAAGCATTCCAAGTGCTACGCAAATTTACCCCAATGCCAACTGGTATGAACGAGAAGTGTGGGATATGTTTGGGGTGGTGTTTGATGGACATCCGCATTTGACACGGATTTTGTTGCCCAAATACTGGGAAGGACATCCGCTGCGTAAAGAATACCACGCAAGGGCGACTGAATTTACGCCATATTTTTTAAATACCGCCAAACAACAATTCGAGCAAGAAAATTTGCGTTTTGTGCCAGAAGAGTGGGGCATGAAACGCTCAGGGCGTGATGAAGATTTTATGTTTTTGAATATCGGTCCTAACCACCCATCAGCACACGGGGCGTTTCGCTTGGTGTTACAGCTAGATGGCGAAGAGATTGTGGACTGTATTCCCGATATTGGCTATCATCACCGTGGGGCGGAAAAGATGGCAGAACGCCAAACTTGGCATTCATACATTCCGTATACCGACCGCATTGATTACTTGGGTGGGGTGATGAATGAATTGCCTTATATTATGGCGGTGGAAAAATTAGCCGGTATTAGTGTGCCTGATAGAGCCAATACCATTCGTATCATGATGAGTGAGCTGTTTAGGATTACGAATAACTTGCTTTACTGGGGAACATTTATTCAAGATGCTGGTGGTATGACGCCTGTGTTTTATATGTTCACCGACCGCCAAAAAGCCTATGACATCATTGAAGCGGTAACAGGCTATCGTATGCACCCTGCGTGGTTTAGAATTGGCGGTACAGCGATGGATTTGCCCAATGGGTGGGAGAGATTGGTGCGAGAGTTTTTGGATTGGATGCCAAAACGCATTGATGAATATTACAAGGCGACTATGACCAATACAGTACTCAAAGGTCGTACCCAAGCTGTCGCCCAATACGATGCCAAGCACGCTCTAGCGTGGGGCGTAACGGGGGCAGGTCTGCGTGCAACTGGTGTGGACTTTGATTTGCGTAAAGCACGCCCCTATCTGGGCTATGAAAATTTTGACTTTGAAGTGCCAGTGTTTTATAACGGCGATGCTTATGACAGATGTTTGGTTAAGATTGAAGAAATTCGCCAGTCTTTGCGTATCATTAAGCAATGCCTAAATAATATGCCAAGCGGGGCATATAAAGCCGAACATCCACTGGCTGTACCACCACCTAAAGATAGAACCTTAAAAGACATTGAAACACTTATCAACCACTTTGTGTCGGTATCGTGGGGGCCTGTAATGCCAGCAGGCGAGTCGGCGTGTATGGTAGAAGGCGTCAAAGGATTAAACAGCTATTATGTGGTATCGGATAATTCAACGATGAGCTATCGCACACGCATTCGCACGCCCACCTTTGCCCATCTGCAACAAATGCCTTCGGTCATCAATGGCTCGCTTGTATCGGATGCGATTATTTATTTGGCAAGTATTGATATTGTAATGGCGGATTGCGATCGGTAGGATTTTTGATGATAAAAACTCATGATGAATTTGAGTTAGCTATCATGTATTATGAAATATATTCATGACTTTAAATTATTTAGGGGTTGGGTGTGTTATTAATTTTTTGTTTTTTTCTTGCATTCTTTATTGTGCGTTTGGCGTTTTTAAAAATATCAATCAATAATGAGAAAAAGTTGGTTACATTGGGTGCAAAGCAAGTCGGAGAAAGAAATTCAAAGGTTTTGGCTGCGGCACATATCTTGTATTACTTTACTGCCTTATGGAGTGCGTATTATTATCAAGTACAGTTTGATGTGGTATCTGCGTTAGGGGCGTTGATTGTTACTTTGTCTTTATTTGTCTTGTATTATATCATCAAGCAGTTGGGCGATATTTGGACTGTGAAAGTATATATCTTGCCGAATCATACCATCAATCACTCTTGGATTTTTAGAACTTTTAAGCACCCAAATTATTTTTTAAATGTTATCCCTGAACTGATTGGTATTGCGTTGTTATGTCAGGCGTGGTGGGTCTTGGTTGTGGGTTTGCCTATTTATGGAGTTATCTTGGCCATCAGAATACATCAAGAACAAACAGCGATGCAACATCTGTTTTGATGGGCGTGCCACTCTTTGATGATGACAATCTTAAAAGAAGATGATTGTAAGGAACACTATGCATCAACCAATTTTACCCAAGATGTTTTATTACGGCTTTCCTGTTGTTTTATTAACCACTTGCGATGAACATGGTGCGTCTAATATCACGCCCATTTCGTCCAGTTGGTGCTTGGGTGATAATGTGGTGATTGGACTTGGGACACAAGGCAAGGCATTTGAAAATTTGAGTGTTTGTGCAGAGGTGGTATTAAATTTGCCCGATGAAACACTTTGGCAAAAAATAGAAAATATCGCTCCTACAACCGCCAAAAACCCTATACCTGATTTTCAAAAGTCGGAATATCAATTTTGTGATGATAAATTTAAAAAGGGTGGGTTTACAGCTGAAAATTCAATCAAAGTAAAGCCATCTCATATCAAAGAATACCCATTACAAGCTGAATCAAAAGTAATCCATATCAGTAAAAGAGATGGTTATGCCATTATTGAATTAAAAATTTTGCAGGTTCATGCTTGTGAGAAGCTGATAATGGATGATCATAAAATTGACCCTGCCAAATGGCAACCATTGATTTATAATTTTCGTCATTATCAGGGTGTGGGCAAAACTTTGGGTAAAAACTTTCGTGCAGAAGAGTGAGTTGTTGACTGGTTGGGGTAAGGTTGGTTTAAAACACTGAACAAATCTTTTCAACCTCATCAAGGTGGTATATGCCAATCTTAGATAATGCGATTATTTGTTTGGCTACGGCTTATTTAAAAAGCATGGTGTCGCTATTGCACTATGATGGATAAAAAATCATCACAATACAATAGCGATAATTGAACGGAATTTGACTGGATTTTGAGCTTTTGGGTGTTTAAAAATAATGATTTAATTGAACGCCCACTTCATAAGTTGAGTTGGAGGGTTTGTCAAAAGGTATGCCATAAAACATCACTTCTTCTGAATCAGGCACTTTCCAGAATCTTACAAAAGGACCAAATTCAACTTGTCTTTTGTCGTTGAGTTTATAGTTTAGTAGTACGCTACTTTGCACCCCAAACCCACCTTTTTGTTTCATGGGGATGGTATGTTCGCCGATGATTGAATATTGTTTTGCTCGGATGATTGGGTTGATCATCAAATCGGCTTTATAAGCCATCTTTGAATTAATGTCGTCCGAGAGACTAGTACCAAGTTGTAAAAAACTGCTCTATTGATTCGTAAATAACCCAAGGCGTTTTGACTGGTGCTTAAATGATCTTTTAAAAAACGAGATGATACACCGGCAGTAAGACCGACTTTTTGGTTGTGGGTAGATTTAGGTAGTGTGTATAATTGATGCCAATTTGACCACCAGAACGCTTTTGATCGTTCATTCTTAAAGAGCTGAATTCTTGATTTTGCAAGGTTCCGACATAATCACTTTTCCCTAGCGAATACCTGCCAAATACTGAAATGGCGTCTTGACGATTGGTGATGTATGATACCTTGCTGGTTAAAGATAGCATTTTTGCATCTTCTTGTATGAAAGGCATACCGTCTGAAGTTTCTTTATATCTCTCAAAATAGGTTTCTAATCCAACAGAAACATCAATATTATCAGAATTTGCATTGGGCAAAACTTGGTAATAGTAGAATGCTTGATAGGCAAATTGAGCGTAACATCATAATACAATCCATAAAAAAGTCCTTTTGTATTAATTTATCTTTTCTGTAATTATTTGTCAGTAAAAACTTTCACGAAAATTAACCAAAATAAAAATAATAGTCAGCTATTATTTTTTTGTTTATGATCGTGCTTTTTTATTTAAGGTTTATACATAAATTCCTTATTTGCTCATTTTAAAACATCGAATTAACAAAAACTTGCCTTGAATACGATGGGCTATGTTGTACTTGAACCAATCTGTCATGTACAATGCATTACTCATGCCAACAATAAATCTGGCAGTGCATGATACACAAAAGATGTTTGGTTCTTAAGTTTTAAAATTTTGTTTTTTGTGTCGGTAATAAAGGCAAACAGTTTTTTTGCTATAAATGACTTTTTTGCTATATAATAATCAGTTGTTTAATAACTAAATGAAAGTTGTGTACTTAATGGTTTTGTCTGGTGAATGTCATGACTGTGCGTGATATTTTTGAATGCTGTTTGGTGTGTTGAAGTTTTTGATCGCTTTTAATCGCCATATCAAACCTATCAAGGATACCAAACGAATTTAAAACCATTATATAGGATATTCAACCTAAGTTATGGAAGATGAGTCTATAAAAAAGACGATTTGAAATATTTTTTGGAAAATTTGTTGCCAAGTGTAACAAGTTAGGCATGATGGACTTTGCAAAACAATGAGTGCGTGATTATCTCCCAACGCTTTGCACACTAAGAAATATCAAGGAAATGCCCAGATGAGGTGTGATTTGTTGCGTTAAGATTGTATGATAAAAAGAAGGAATTGCTAATTTTGGCTTTGGGAGCTTTAAGATAATCTGTTATTCAAATTAATTTGACAAGCAAAAATAAGCTAGGTGAATGGACGATGGATTGCCAAAGTTATTTTATAAAGTTGCTCCAACCATCTAAAAAACCAAAAAGATTTCATGATGAGACCATAACTAGGCTTTAAAAAAGAGCCAAATATTGGCTAATACTATTTATGTTTTTGAAAATGCAGGGATTGGCTATGATTGGATGATGATGAACGACTAAGTTTATAAATCCCTAAGAGATTCCCTAAAAAATCGTGTATAATATGCACCGCAAAATTTATTAACCCAAATACATCTTACCAATGTGGTTTTTGGTTAATAAATTGAGTTGGTTAATTAAAAAACAAACTTAGCGAGCCGTCAAAACAGCAAGCAAATTAAGGTAACTTTATGAAAATAGTAACCGATAAAACCCCCAAAGTCGCCATTGAGACGATTTTAACGCCAGCAGAGATTGACGGCATTCATCATCATATTCATCACTACCCCCAACCGAGAGCTGCAGTGCTTGATGCCTTAAAATTGGTGCAAAAACGCAACGGCTGGGTCGATGATGCACAAGTTACCGCCATTGCCAACATGCTAGATATTGCCGTGAGCGATGTCGAGGGTGTGGCAACTTTTTTTAACCGCATCTATCGCCAACCTGTTGGTCGCCATGTCATTCTACTGTGCGATAGCATCGCTTGTTATCTAAACGGTTTTGAAAGCGTAGAAGCTGAGCTTAAAAGACAGCTTGGTATTGACTATGGACAGACCACGCCTGACGGACGCTTTACTTTACTGCCTATTTGTTGTTTGGGTAATTGTGATAAATCCCCTGCGGTTTTGATTGATGAAGACACTTACGGCCCTATTCAAGCACACGAAGTTGCTGAGTTATTGGAGCAATATCAATGAACTACAATAATATCAATAACAAAGCCGACTTGCAAAGTCAGATTACTGCTCGCCAAAATGGACTTGCTCCTAGTCAATTAAACCGCCAAAAGATTCCTATTTGGGGGGTAGGGTTGGCAGATGGTCAAGCACCGACTTGCAAGACGCACCCTTTGACATGGCGACTGTATCATCATGATGCGGTACTAAAACTGGCAGATTATCTATCACTAAAAGGCTTTGATGGCTTAAAAATTGCTTTATCAAAAACCCCACAAGAAGTGGGTGAGATGATAAAAAACGCCAATGTGCGTGGTCGTGGTGGAGCGGGTTTTAATGCAGGACTGAAATGGACTTTCATGACACCTCCTGATGGTGGTGTGCGATATCTTATTTGTAATGCTGATGAGATGGAACCTGGCACTTTTAAAGACCGCTTGTTGATGGAACGCTTGCCTTTTCAATTGATTGAAGGGATGTTGATTACTGCCTATGCCATCGGAGCGAGCGTAGGCTATATTTTTATTCGTGGTGAATATTTAATCGCTGCTGAGCGACTACAACAAGCAATTGATGAATGTATTGCTAATGCGTTACTTGGCGATGGCATTCTTGGTACGGCATTTAAGTTTGATTTGCACATTCATACAGGAGCGGGGCGGTATATCTGTGGGGAGGAGACGGCACTGATTAACTGCTTGGAAGGTCGTCGTGCCAATCCACGCACCAAACCTCCGTTTCCGCAAGTATCTGGAGCGTGGGGTCGTCCTACAGTGGTTAATAATGTAGAAACATTAAACAATATGTCTGCCATTATGTTAAATGGGGTGGATTGGTATCTTAATTTACCCAAAGCCAAAGGAAGATCAGATACTCCTGGCACTAAGATTATGGGCGTGTCTGGGCGTGTAAAAGATGCAGGGCTTTGGGAGTTGCCTTTTGGTTATACCGCACGAGAGCTGATTGAATTGGCTGGTGGTATGCAAGAGGGGCTTAGATTAAAGGCGTGGCTACCGGGTGGAGCAAGTACCGATTTTTTGACCGCAAGTGATGAACATCTTGATCTTGTGATGGATTTTGACCCCATTATGAAAGCTGGCAGTCGCTTGGGAACTTGTCTGATGATGGTGGTGGACGAAACCCAAGATATGGTGAGTTTATCCAAAAACTTACAAAAATTTTTCCAACGAGAATCTTGTGGTTGGTGTACGCCTTGTCGTGATGGCTTGCCTTGGGGTGTTAAAATTCTTGATGACATGGATAAAGGTCAAGGGCAAGATGGCGATATTGAAAAATTAACCGAGTTGACCCGTGATTTGTGGCTTGGCAAAACCTTTTGTGCACACGCACCAGGAGCGATGGAGCCTTTAATGAGTGCCTTAAAATATTTTCGCTGTGAATTTGAACAAAAAATTGAACAAGTGCATCTGGTCAGCGAATCAGACAATCAGCAAGGGAGCGTGTGATGGCGGTTATTCATATAGACGGCAAAAGCTATGAAGTAGATGGTGCTGACAACCTGCTTTCTGCTTGTTTGTCGCTTGGTATTGATTTGCCATATTTTTGTTATCACCCTGCACTTGGTTCGGTGGGTTCGTGTCGCCAATGTGCAGTCAAGCAGTACAACAATGAAGAAGATTACAAGGCAGGGCGTGGACGACTTGTTATGAGTTGTATGGTTGCACCGACAAATGATATGTACATTTCGGTCGATGACTCTGAATCTAAAGACTTTCGCAAACGCATTGTTGAATATTTAATGACTAACCATCCCCATGATTGCCCAACCTGTGAAGAAGGTGGTCATTGTCATTTACAAGACATGACTTATATGTCAGGGCATCGCCAAAGACGCTATCGCTTCACCAAGCGAGTACACCACAATCAAGATTTGGGGGCGTTTATTAATCATGAGATGAACCGTTGTATTGCCTGTTATCGCTGTGTGCGTTTTTATAAGGATTATGCAGGCGGTACAGATTTTGGTGTCTATGCGTCCAACAACCGTGTTTATTTTGGGCGTGAGGTGGACGGGCAGTTTGAAAGTGAGTTTAGCGGTAATCTTACCGAAGTTTGCCCAACAGGGGTGTTTACTGATAAAACACACTCTGACAGATATAATCGCAAATGGGACATGCAATACGCCCCTAGCATTTGTCAAGGCTGTTCTACAGGCTGTTCTATTTCGGCAGGTGAACGCTATGGCGAGCTAAGACGCATTGAAAACCGCTATAATCCCGATGTTAATGGTTACTTTTTGTGCGACAAAGGTCGGTTTGGTTATGGCTATATCAATCGTGCCGATCGTCCGATGCACCCCCTTAAAAAGGTAGATACAAAATTTGTCAAGACCAGTGCAAATCTTGCTGTTGATGGTGTGGCAAATTTATTAAAAGACAAAAATGTCATTGGTATCGGCTCGGCTAGAGCAAGCCTTGAGAGTAATTTTGCTCTAAAAAAATTGGTCGGAGCGGACAACTATAGCACAGGTGAGCGTGCGGCGGTCAAAGAGGTGGTAAACTTAGGTGTGCAGATTTTACGCCAAGAAAATATCCATCAGGTATCACTTGCTCAGATTGAAACAGCAGATTGTGTATTTATTCTAGGTGAGGATATCACTCAGATAGCAAGTCGTGTTGCATTATCCGTGCGTCAAGCTGCCAAAAATAAAGCCAAGCAGATGGCAACGGCACTTCGTACTGAGCATTGGTTGGCAGAACCTGTCAAACGCATTGGTCAAGAAGCCTTTAGTCCTATTTATACTGCCAGTGTGAATGAGACCAAACTTGATGACATTGCTAAGATTGCCACTGTTGCCACGCCAAATGATATCGCTAAGCTAGGATTTATGGTGGGTGATGTTATTAAAGCGTTTGCTGATCGCTTAGAGGAAATCACCGAGCATGAAAATGCCATTTTTGCCAAAGAACAAGACCCAAATTTAGTGCTTGATGAGAACATGGCGATGGAGTTTTTGGCTCATCACATCGCTTATGATTTAATCATGGCAAATCGCCCCCTTATCATTTCAGGCACTAGCCTTACTTCTAAGGCGATTTTACAAGCTACTGGCTATATTGCTCAGAATTTAACTGACAAACGAGCTAAAATTGCTCATGTTGAGCGTGAGTTTGTAGAGGTGGAAAATGCTAAAATCCGTGATGAGGTAGAGCGACAGTTTGTTGATCAAGAAAAATCCGCCAAAACTGATGGCGTGCATACGACTGAACGAGACCCAAATGAGTTTGAAAAGACGCTACAATCTCGCCTACTAAAAGTCAATACTTCCTATACTGATAAAACAGGTGTCTATTTGACTATGCCAGAGGCAAATAGCGTGGGTCTAAATCTACTGGGTGGTCAGTCGGTAGAAGAGATACTGGCAGGCGATTTTGATGCGGTGATTGTACTTGAGCATGATTTGGCGAATTTGACCCCAAGTCAGCTTGATAAATTAACCCAAAAAACAATGATTGCCTTAGACCATCAGCGTTATGAGTGGCATGATGAGACGGACTTTATTCTGTCAAGTGGTTCATTTGCCGAGTCTGATGGTACGCTAATCTCAGCAGAAGGTCGAGCAGGACGATTCTTTGCTGTCTACGATAAACACTATTACGACCCAGCTAGTGAGATTAAAGACAGCTGGCGTTGGCTACATGCTTTGGATAATATGTTGCATGCCAAGCAGGGTGAACCTAATTGGTATCATCTAGATGATGTGATTGATGAGCTGGTGGCGGATTATCCACAGCTTGCCCAAATTAAGCAAGCTGCACCAGAGTCTGCCTATCGCATTACAGGGTTAAAAATTGCTCGTGAACCACGCCGTTACTCAGGCCGTACAGCCATGCGTGCACCGATTTCTATTCATGAACCAATGCAGCCTAAGGATAAAGACAGTGCTTTAACTTTCTCAATGGAAGGTTATGTGGGCGATAGAATACCAAGTTCGGTAACGCCTTTTGCGTGGTCGGCTGGTTGGAATTCGCCACAGGCATGGAATAAGCTACAAGATAAAGTTGGTGGGCGATTAAAAGGTGGCGACATCGGTATTCGTCTGTTTGATGAATTGCCTAAGATGCAGATAGTTTTTGAAAAAGTGATGGTTGCTGATAATGTGTCAAGTAGCGTCTTTGATGGGCGTGCGGTGGTTGTGCCTGTAGCCAATCTATTTACTGTATCGCCACTGGTTAGTCGCAGTCCTGTGGTCGCAAGTCAAATCAAGCCTGCTACTTGGTTTATTAGCCGTGAAGATGCTGCCAGATGGATTGTTAAGGCGGGTGATAAATTAACCTTAACTCAGCAGGGAGTGGCGATTACCCTGCCTGTATCGGTGGTGGATTATCTGGCAGAAGGGTGTATTGGTTATCTTGAGGGGATTGTGCCATTTATGGTAGGCTTACCAACCGGTGTTAAAAAGACCGATAAGGACACACCTGTCTATGTGCCACGATATCAGTTGAGTATGAGACGCTTGGCGAATGCTACTAAGGCGAATACAATTTTTGCACCAAAAGCAGGTTTTAATAACACGCCATTTGCTGATACTTGCACAACAACTCAAGAGATGGGGGTATAAATGAGTATCCAAGTAATTGCTGATGTGCCGTCATTTCTAAGTGGTATGTCTTTTGAATTATGGTCGTTCATTTATCTGACCGCACAGACCTTGGCGATTTTTTTGGGGTTGGTGATGGTTGCTGCTTTGATGATTGTCTATGAACGCCGAATGCTTGCTTTATGGCAAGACCGACATGGTCCAAATAGAGTGGGCTGGCAAGGATCGCTACAACTTGTGGCGGATATGTTGAAAATCTTTTTTAAAGAAGATTGGATGCCTGCCTTTGCTGATAAACGACTATTTACCCTAGCACCAGCTATTGCCATGTTTACTGCTTTGGCAAGTTTTGCCATCATTCCGCTATCACCGACACTTGGGGCGGCTAATTGGGATATTGGGTTGTTATTTTTCTTTGCGATGGCAGGTCTTGCGGTATATGCGGTTATGTTTGGTGGCTGGGCATCTGCCAACAAATTTTCGCTACTTGGTGGGCTACGAAGTGCAGCCCAAACCATCAGTTATGAAGTCTTTTTGGGCTTATCCTTGATGGGCGTGGTCTCAATGGCAGGGTCATTTAACCTAAGAGATATTGTGGAAGCTCAAACAACTGTTTGGAATGTCATACCGCAGTTTTTTGGCTTTTTATGCTTTGTGGTGGCAGGTGTGGCGGTAACGCATCGCCATCCATTTGACCAACCAGAAGCTGAACAGGAGCTTGCAGAAGGTTATCATGTTGAGTATTCAGGCATGAAATTTGGTATGTTCTTTGTTGGCGAGTATGTCAATGTGGTGGTAATTTCCGCTTTGATGACAACCTTGTTCTTTGGTGGTTGGTTGGCACCATTTAACCTGAACATTCCATTTATTCCGCCATTTTTTTGGTTTGCGATTAAGACTTTGTTTTTTATGACCTTGTTCGTTTTGGCTCGTGGTTCGCTCATGCGTCCTCGCTACGACCAAGTGATGAATTTTGGTTGGAAGGTGTGTTTGCCTGTAACACTGGTAAATCTATTGGCAACAGCATTTGTGATTTTGATGGTGAATTAAATGTTTACAACTTTAAAAAATGCGGTGGTGGGGATTTTCACCATAGTGCGTTCAATGTGGATGGTAAATTCGCACGCCACTCGTAAGAGAGATACCATTTTATATCCAGAGCAGCCTGTGCCAGTTCCACCTAGATTTCGTGGACGCATTGTCCTAACTCGAGACCCAGATGGCGATGAACGCTGTGTGGCATGTAACCTGTGTGCGGTCGCCTGCCCTGTGGGCTGTATCAGCTTGCAAAAGGCGGAGAGAGAAGATGGTCGCTGGTATCCTGAATTTTTCCGCATCAATTTTAGTCGTTGTGTGTTCTGTGGTATGTGCGAAGAAGCCTGCCCAACCACCGCCATTCAACTGACACCTGATTTTGAGCTTGGGGAGTACAACCGTCAAAATTTGGTCTATGAAAAAGAGCATTTGCTGATTGCCGGTACAGGCAAATATCCGGATTATAACTATTATAGAGTAACAGGTATGGCAACAGACGGCAAACCCAAAGGGTCGCACGAGCGTGAAAGCCAGCCGATTGATGTGCGGAGTCTATTGCCATGATGCAAACATTACAAAGTTTTTTGGCAAATGGCGACATGGTGGGCTTTTATGCCTTATCTCTTGTGGCGTTTTGGGCAAGTCTAAGAGTGGTAACGCAGGTCAATCCTGTGCACGCCATTTTATCAATGATTGTCAGCTTGCTTGCAGTGGCAGGAATTTTCTTTATCATCGGTGCTGCGTTTGCAGGCGTGCTTGAGATGATTGTCTATGCAGGGGCGATTTTGGTTTTGTTTGTATTTGTGATTATGATGCTTAATCTTGGCACGGACAATACGGAAGAAAAATCATGGCTAACTGCCAATGCGTGGGCGACACCGTTACTACTAACTGTGATTATTGCTGGCGTACTGATAAGTTTTATCGTTAGTGGTAAGGACATCATGCTCCAAGATGCCAGTATTAGCATCAAAGATGTGGGCATTAGCCTATTTACCCAATATGTGTTATTGGTGGAAGTGGCGGCGTTTTTATTGCTTGGGGCACTGGTGGCGGCATATCATCTTGGCAAAAAAGCCCTAGATGATGAGAATATCAGCCACACCCAAGAGCAAGCCGAGCAAACAAATACAGGAGCAGACTCATGAGTGTTGTTTTAACGACCACAGCAGCTGTGCAAATGAATAGTCTTGGCGTGCCTGCTCATCATGCACTCATTGTAGCGGCGATTTTATTTGTGGTTGGGCTGGTGGGCGTAATGGTACGCCGTAATATATTGTTTATGCTGATGAGTCTTGAAATTATGATGAATGCAGCTGCTTTTGCTTTTGTTGTGGGTGGCAATATGTGGGGTTCGCCTAATGGACAGATTATGTTCATCTTTATTTTGACGCTAGCAGCAGCAGAAGCGGCGATTGGACTTGCCATTTTGCTACAATTTTATCATCGCTTTAAAAGCCTTGATGTTAATCATGCCAGTAAGCTAAAAGGGTAGGGGGCGTTATGAATTTGTTAGCATTAACCTTTATATTTCCCTTGATTGGTTTTTTGGTACTTGCCATATGGCGAGATAGAATCTGTGAAAAACTAGCCACCATCATTGGTGTGGGCATGATGGCGTTATCCGCATTGACCACCGTCTTGGTGGGTATGGATTATCTAAGTGCCGGTAGTGATGAGACGCTATTTGTTAGGCTGTGGACTTGGCTGTCGGTAGATGGCTTTGCTCCAAACTTTGGTTTGGTTTTAGATGGTCTATCACTGACCATGACCGCTATCATTACAGGCGTAGGTTTTTTAATTCATCTATTTGCCAGTTGGTATATGAAAGGCGAGACTGGGTTTGTTAGATTTTTTAGCTATCTAAATTTATTTGTTGCTAGTATGCTGCTGCTTGTGCAGGCGGACAACTTATTGCTGATGTACTTAGGCTGGGAAGGCGTGGGTATTTGTTCTTATTTGTTGATTGGTTATTATTTTTCTAATCGTGCCAATGGACGAGCAGCAATTAAGGCGTTTACTGTAACTCGTGTGGGTGATGTATTTTTGGCAATCGGACTGTTTTTGTTGTACCAACAATTTGGCACGCTAGATATTCATGCCATCATTGATCAAGCACCAAAAATCTTTGATGTGAATAATCCTAAGATGATTTTGACTGCACTCATGCTAACTTTTGGTGCATTTGGTAAGTCGGCACAGATTCCGCTACATACTTGGCTTGCTGATGCAATGGCGGGACCTACGCCTGTATCGGCTCTGATTCATGCCGCCACAATGGTAACAGCAGGGGTATATTTAATTGCTCGTATGCACCCTGTGTTTTTACTAACGCCTGATGTGCTGTTGTATGTAGTCGGTGGTGTGGGGGCGTTATCCATGCTGGTATCAGGTTTTTGTGCGTTGGCACAAACCGACATTAAGCGAGTGCTTGCCTATTCAACCATGAGTCAGCTTGGCTATATGTTTATTGCTTTGGGTGTGGGTGCATGGCAGGTGGCGGTGTTCCATTTGATGACCCATGCATTCTTTAAGGCATTGTTATTTTTGGCATCTGGTGCTGTTATCATTTCGGTACATCACGAACAAAATATCTTTAAGATGGGGGGGCTTTGTAAACGCATTCCTTTGGTATTTTGGTCGTTCGTTATCGGCGGTGGAGCACTTGTTGCTCTACCATTTGTGACGGTTGGTTTTTACTCAAAAGAAGCGATTTTGTGGGAGGCTTATGCCACAGGGCATATGGGTCTGTTTTGGGCGGGTGTATTTGGTGCATTTTTAACTGCTATTTATACCTTCCGTTTGATTTATCTAGTGTTCTTTGGTGAAGAAAAAACCCATGCTCACAAAATTTCTGGCATAAGCTATGCCTTGCCTTTGGTGGTACTCATGATACTATCTACAGGGCTTGGGGCGTTGATTCATCCACCTTTGGCAAATGTTCTGCCAACGAGTATTGGTAGTACTTTAACAGAGGGTAAGCATACCGCAGAGATGATTGCTATGGGCATAACAGCACTTGGCTTGGTATTGGCTTACTTTTTATATGTCATTAATCAAGGCAAAATTTTAAATGCTTGGCGTAACTGCACATTTGGCAGTGCTTGCATTCATTGGTGTTATCATGGACTTGGTTTTGATGCGTTGTATGACATTGTATTTGTCAAGCCGTTTTTGGGGATTGGTCAATTATTAAAATCTGATCCCATAGACAGGCTTTGGAATATCTTGCCTGCAATGGCAAGTGTGGGTAATAAGCTACTTGTCAAGACGCAAACAGGGAGATTGGGCTCTCATGCGATAAGCTTTGGATTGGGTCTTGTGATGATTTTGGTATTGGCAATAATGATGGTGATGAAATGATGGAACAAAATTGGCTCTTGCCGACATTGATTGCCATTCCTTTTGTGGCAGGGTTTTTGTGCTGGCTTATTGAAAAGGTAAATGATAAGTTACCACGCTGGATAGCACTATTTGCCATGTTGGCGACCTTGGGAATCAGCATGATGCTGTGGCAACAAGGCAGTTTTAATCAAATGCTTGCAACCGAAGAAATGAGTGGTGGGCATCTGCCATGGTCGGCACAGTTTGTGTTGCCATGGATTCCATCTTTGGGGATTAGTTTTCGTTTGGCAATGGACGGGCTGTCTTTGCTGATGATTGTCTTGACGGCATTTTTGGGCGTGATGGCAGTCGGCTGTTCGTGGGGTGAGATTACTCGCCGTGTGGGGTTTTTTCATCTTAATCTTTTGTGGTCGCTAGGTGGCGTTATTGGTGTATTTTTAGCGATTGATTTGTTCTTGTTTTTCTTTTTTTGGGAGCTGATGTTGCTACCCATCTACTTTTTGATTGCATTGTGGGGACATAATGCCACAGGGGGTAAAACCAAAGAGTATGCTGCCACCAAGTTCTTTATTTATACTCAAGCATCAGGTCTAATCATGCTCATTGGTATTTTGATGCTTGTTATCATTCAATTTAATCGTACAGGCGTGCTAAGTTTTGCCTACCATGATTTGTTGGGTGCGGATTTAGGTGCTTGGGAATATGTCATCATGCTGTGCTTTTTTATCGGTTTTGCGGTTAAACTGCCTGTATTTCCATTGCATGGATGGCTACCAGATGCTCACGCCCAAGCTCCAACGGCAGGTTCGGTGGATTTGGCAGGTATTTTGATTAAGACTGCAGCCTTTGGATTGCTTCGTTTTGTCTTGCCATTATTCCCCACAGCTTCGGCTGAGTTCGCTCCGATTGCCATTACGCTAGGCACAATTGGGATTTTTTATGGAGCATTTTTGGCATTTGCTCAGACGGACATTAAGCGACTGCTTGCCTATACCAGTATTTCACACATGGGCTTTGTGCTACTTGCCATCTATGTGGGTAATTTGATTTCATTGCAAGGTTTGATGATTCAGATGCTGGCTCATGGCTTATCAAGTGCAGGTCTTTTCATCATGGCAGGTCAGCTGTACGAAAGATTGCATACTCGTGATTTGACGCTCATGGGTGGAATGTGGGGGCAATTTAGATACTTTGCACCATTACTGATGTTCTTTTGTGCGGCTCTACTTGGCATTCCTGGTACAGGCAACTTCGTTGGTGAAATCTTGATTCTGTTGGGTTCATTTGGGCAATATCCGATCATTGTGGTGCTAGCTACAGCCAGTCTTGTGCTTGGTGGTCTGTATTCGTTGATTTTGATTCATCGTGCGTTGTTTGGCGAGAATACCGCACCAAAGCTCATCAAGGATAATGACGGAGTAAATAAAGATTTGGGTAAGCGTGAAATCAGCTTGCTTGTGATACTGATGGTAGGTTTGGTATGGCTAGGTCTATATCCGCAACCAGCATTGAATGCTTCACAAGGTTCCATGGACTGGATTTCTAAAGTTTATCATGAGCAGCTGCCTTTATCGTTGCAGTCTAAGATGCCACATGGCATCGCCAAGCACAGTTATGATGATATGTCTCATATGTACCATCAATATGCTGATACACAAGGAAAATAAGGGGTAGTTTTATGTTTAACAGTCATCTTATTGAGTCCTTATTGACCTTCACGCCTTTGGTGATTGTGGCATTGACGGCGTTGGTTGTCATGATTGCCATCGCCATGAAGCGTTCACATTTTTGGTCCGCCACATTGAGTGTGTTGGGGTTGAATTTTGCATTGATTAGCTTGGTGGCACAGGCTTTGGGGCTATTGCCTATTGGTCAGGTTAGCCATTTATTTGTTATTGATGGTTTTGCCTTATTTAATATGGCGGTAATTTTGATTGCATCATTGGCGTGTTGTACTTTGGCTTATGGTTATTTTCAGACCCTAAAAGATAACAAAGATGAGCTATATCTACTCATGCTAATTAGCACCATCGGGGCAATGCTGATGGTGTCAGCGACAGACTTAACATCGTTTTTTATGTCGCTTGAACTGCTATCTGTGCCAATGTATGGTATGCTGGCTTATACTTTTTTAAGAGCTCGTTCTTTGGAGTCGGGGCTTAAATATTTGGTCTTATCAGCCACAGCTTCTGCAACCTTACTGATGGGTATGGCGTTCATCTTTGCTGATACGGGTGCCTTAAGCTTTAAGGCGTTGGGCGTGTCATTGACCGAAGGAACAGTGGGGGTGTGGTTTGCTTTGGGTGTGGTAATGATGATGGTCTCCATTGCTTTTAAGCTGTCAGCAGCACCACTACATTCATGGGTATCTGATGTCTATGAAGGTGCACCTGCACCGATTGCTGCATTCTTGGCAAGCGTGAGTAAGGTGGCAATGATGGCACTTGCCATTCGCTTTTTAATGACAAGCATGATACCATCATTGGCGGTGTTTGATGCCATTTTGATGTTCATCATCGCAGCTTCAATTCTAATGGGGAATCTGCTCGCTATCCGCCAACATAACTTAAAGCGTCTATTGGCTTATTCATCAGTTGCTCACATTGGCTATGCATTGGTGGCGTTATTGAGTGTACAGGGCAATAGCATAGGCGTTGTTAGCGTCTATATGGCTATCTATGCCTTGACCAGTATTGGGGCGTTTGGGGTGATTACACTGATGTCAAGCCCATATAAAGAGCGTGGTCGTACTTCTATTTCAGGCGAAGCAGATGAGCTTAGATTTTATCAAGGGCTATTTTGGCGTCGTCCTGTCTTGACAGTGGTATTAACCATCATGCTGTTGTCGTTGGCAGGTATTCCTTTGACCGCAGGTTTTATGACTAAGGTGATGATTATTTTGTCATCGGTGCAAGGCGTAAGATTTTGGGCGGCACTTCTTGTCATTTTGGGCAGTGCCATCGGTTTGGCTTACTATCTAAGAGTGCTAACACAGCTGTACCAACGCCCTAAAGTGCATTTAGAATATGACGCTCATCATGAGTGGGGTATTAAGGCAGGCGGTGTCATGCTATTGATTGTTACAGCGATGATTATTGTTCTTGGTATTTTCCCAGATACACTGTTTAGACTTGCCAATTTAGCGATTTAAAACAATAAAAACGCACTTTAAGTGCGTTTTGTTTTTTGTGTGATTGTGGTAAAATCAATAATAATTTTTAATCAATAAATCATCATGCCAGAAATTCATTCAATCCAAGTTCTGTCCAAGACTTCCATTACGCCTACCTTATTTGGTTTTACCACTACTCGTCCTGATGGATTTCGTTTTGATGCTGGGCAGTTTGTGCGACTTGGGGTAAATCCTAGTGAATTAAAAAACACTCAAAATGCCCCCAATGAGCGTATTTTTCGTGCTTATTCGGTGCTATCAAGCCCTTATGATGAACAGTTGGAATTTTTCTCGGTGGTGGTGCCTAATGGGGCGTTCACCAGTCAGCTACAACACTTGGCGATAGGCGATACCTTATATTTAGAAAGTGAGCCTTATGGGTTTTTGACCCTTGCTCGTTATCAAGAGCCTGCCCCAAAAGACTTATGGTTACTTGCTACCGGTACAGGACTGGCACCATTTTTATCCATGCTAGGCGATCTGGAGACTTGGCAAAATTATACCGACATTGTGCTTGTGTACAGCGTACGAACAAAAAGTGAGCTTGCTTATGTGGATAAGATTCAGGCATTGCAAAAGCAATTTAAAGAACTGATTGATTCGCCTGCTACATTACACTTTGTGCCTATCATCACTCGTGAGAAGGTGGAAGGTTGTCTTAATGCTCGCATTCCCACCTTGATTGCTACTGGCGAGCTTGAAGGTCATGCAGGCTTTAGCTTAAACCCTAGCACTTCTCATGTCATGCTATGCGGTAATCCAGAGATGGTTGAGGATACCAAAAATACCCTAAAAGATAAAGGCTTGACCATGAATCGTCGTGGTGTTGGCAATATTGCGGTGGAAAATTATTGGTAAAGTGGGTTGGATATTAAATAAAAAGTATTTTAATATCAATATCTTATAAAGTTTTTATGATTTTTATAAAAAAAAGTTCTTGCCAATCATTAAAAAATCGCTATAATACGCATCAACAAGACATCATGATTGATGTAAGATACAACTTGGGGTCGTGGCGAAATTGGTAGACGCACCAGATTTAGGTTCTGGCGCCGCGAGGTGTGAGAGTTCGAGTCTCTCCGACCCCACCATATTATAAAAAACCAATAATCATATGATTATTGGTTTTCTTTATATGCCTAAAAAATTTTGGTATAAAGGGTTATTATGCGACATTTTTTATTTGACATTGTTTTTACTGCTGTCTGCTTTTTCATTGCGGGTTGGTGGGGTTATGCTCATGGCGGTATGTCAGGCTTGTTGTTGGCACTAGGTGTTACGGCAATTTTGGCAATCATGGAGGTGTCATTGTCGTTTGATAATGCGGTGGTAAACGCTTCTATCTTAAAAGGCTGGAATGAGTTTTGGAAAAAGATTTTCTTGACTGTAGGTATGTTGATTGCCGTGTTTGGTATGCGACTTGTTTTTCCGATAGTCATTGTGGCGGTTACGGCAAACTTGGGCATATTTGAAGTTGTGAATCTGGCACTTAATAATCCAGCCAGTTATGCAGAACACCTAAACGCCCATCATGCGGAGATTTCTGCCTTTGGTGGTATGTTCTTATTGCTTGTGTTTTTAAACTTCATGTTTGGCGATAAAGATATTCATTGGTTTACTTGGCTAGAATCTCGTCTGGTGCGGTTTAGCAAGGTTGATGCGATGAGTGTGTTTGTGGCATTGGTAGTATTGATGTTATCGCTGACTTGGGTTGATGAAGCTAAGCAGGGTGTGGTAATGCTAGCGGGCATCTGGGGTGTGTTGGTGTATCTTGGTGTGAGCGTATTATCGGCATTACTTGAGGGCGAATCTGATTCTAGTGAGGTGGTGTATGACAATAAAGGTGAGCCAATTATTAATACCGCAGGCGTGTCGCCAACCATTCTAAAAGGCGGTGTGGCAGGGTTTATGTACCTAGAAGTTTTGGATGCGTCGTTTAGTTTTGATGGGGTGATTGGTGCATTTGCCATCACTAACGATGTGGTTATTATCATGCTTGGTTTGGCTATTGGTGCGATGTTCGTTCGTTCGATGACGATTTATTTGGTAGAAAAAGGCACGCTTAATGAATTTGTGTACCTAGAGCATGGAGCTCACTACGCCATCGGTGCACTTGCCATCATCATGTTGTTATCAACCAAATTCCATGTACCAGAGATAGTCACAGGTCTGATTGGTGTCGCATTTATTGCCTTATCTGTCTATAACTCAATACAATATAATAAGAAGCACTCTGTTTAAGATAGATTCTGCAATCCAATGGCTAGAAAAATAAAAATTTCTAGCCATTTTTTGTAAAGTTATGTATAATACCTAAAATCTATGCCAAAGCGAGCGACCATGAAAAAAGATAACTTAAAGTTTGCCAATCTTGCAAATTAGGTTATTTGTTTTTTAGGTGGCTCGTTTTTTTATGAGTAAAATTTATCCGTTAATTTATTGGTTTGGCAGTCATGCCAAAAAAATTTGTCTAAAATTTGCTCATCGCACTTATTTGTTATGTCAATCAATAAGAGCAAGCAAAATATTTTTATCATTTGGAGCATGTCATGACAATAAAAAAAGCAGTTTTGGCTTTGGCCGATGGCACCATTTTTCATGGGGTGGCAATCGGTGCATCAGGTTCTAGCGTTGGTGAAGTGGTTTTTAATACTGCCATGACAGGTTATCAGGAGATTTTAACTGACCCTAGCTATGCACATCAGATGGTTACGCTGACTTATCCACATATTGGTAATACAGGCTGTAACGATGAAGATGTTGAATCTGGGCGTATTCATAAAGTATGGGCGAGTGGTTTGATTATTCGTGATTTGCCATTACTACATAGCAATTTTCGTGCCAACATTTCATTAAGTGATTATCTAAAAAAGCATCAGGTGGTGGCGATTGCTGACATTGATACTCGTAAATTAACTACTGTACTACGCACTACAGGTGCTCAAAATGGCTGTATCTTAACCGCTGATGAAGCGGGTGATATTGATGAGGCTTTGGCGGTGAAGCTGGCACAACAAGCACCATCAATGAATGGTCTTGACCTTGCTAAGGTATGTTGCGATCCATCAGGCTTTGAGTGGAAAAAAGGCTCTTGGCAATTGGCACATGATGGACGCAATGCTAAGACCACTGAGACAGGCGGTCGCTTTGCTGAGATTGGCAAGGACATTGAAGCAAAATATCATGTGGTTGCTTATGATTATGGTGTTAAGACAAATATCCTAAGAATGTTGGCTGATAGAGGCTGTCGTTTGACTGTTGTTCCTGCTCAGACGCCTGCAAGCGAAGTGTTGGCGATGAATCCTGATGGGATTTTCTTATCCAATGGACCTGGCGACCCATCGGCGTGTGATTATGCGATTGATGCCATAAGAACCATTTGCGATACCACCAAAATCCCTGTATTTGGCATTTGTTTGGGGCATCAGCTGTTGGCATTGGCAAGTGGTGCTAAAACCATCAAAATGAAATTTGGTCATCACGGTGCTAATCATCCTGTACAAAATCTAGATGATGGCACGGTAATGATTACTTCGCAAAACCATGGTTTTTGTGTGGATGAGAATAACCTGCCAAGTACGCTAAGAGCCACACATCGCTCACTATTTGACGGCACTAACCAAGGCATAGAACGCACTGACCGTGTGGCATTTAGCTTTCAGGGGCATCCAGAGGCAAGCCCAGGTCCACATGATTGTAGCGTGCTTTTTGATAGATTTGCTGATGAATTGGCAAAGACAAAGGCGTGATATTGCCTTTATCCACCGATGCGGTGTTTGATTAAAATGGGGTGAATGACCAATTATCCTAAAATGCAAATACTGGTCTTGTGTTTGTGCTAGTCATTAGTTGATTATGGTGGGCTTTGGTATATTAAATATCAATAAAAGCCAGCTTGAATGTGGAGTGTTTTATCACCCGAGTTTTATAAAATAGGTGATGATAAGAAACTTATTACATGGACTTGGGACGATTGTTTATGTGGAGCAATAGTATAGATGGCGGAATTGATTTTAAACATTGATAATCAATTAAAAGGTCAAATCATTCGTTATGCCGAGCAAAACAACATTTCTGTCAATGAAATGACAGAGCGATTATGGATGGATTTTCTTAAAGAAAAAAATCAAGTTGAGAGTTTAATGTATTATCGGAATTGTTTTGATCGCTTAAATTGCTCCAAGTCTCATTTGGGCGTGGCACCACATACGCCAATTTTATTGATGAGTGTGATACAGCTATTTGAGCGACTGCAATTATCAAAACTGCGTGATAAAATTACACCTCAGCTAGAAAGTACTTTTAAGAAAGAGTAGAAAAAATATGTTGCTACCGCTCACACAATGAATTCCGAGCTGTTATTAAATAAAGACAGTCGAAATGAATTGTATGAGTTTTTGGTTTGGCGGTATTTTAACAATCGCCAAATGATGAGTGAACAAGAAAATTTATTGTCTCAATTTAAAGATGGCTTGGATAATAAATTGATGCAATTTAGAGTGATGTTAAATGATTTATGGCTACCAAAAGTAGCATAACTTATTGATTTAAATTAAATAAACCAAAGAGAGAACTGACATGCCAAAACGCAACGACATAAAATCCATTTTAATCATTGGGGCAGGTCCGATTGTGATTGGACAAGCCTGCGAATTTGACTACTCTGGTGCTCAAGCCTGCAAAGCCTTGCGTGAAGAGGGCTATCGTGTGATTTTGGTCAATTCTAACCCTGCCACCATCATGACTGACCCATCTATGGCAGACGCTACCTACATTGAGCCGATTACTTGGCAGACGGTGGAACGCATCATCGAAAAAGAACGACCAGATGCGATTTTGCCAACCATGGGTGGTCAGACAGCTTTGAACTGTGCATTAGACTTGGATAAGCACGGCGTACTTGCCAAATATGGCTGTGAATTAATCGGTGCGACCAAAGAAGCCATTGAAAAAGCTGAAGACCGTGAATTGTTTGATCAAGCAATGAAAAAAATCGGTCTAGAATGCCCTCGTGCTGATATTGCTAACACAATGGAAGAAGCATTACAGATTCAGTCTCGCTTTGGATTTCCTGTGATTATCCGTCCAAGTTTTACAATGGGTGGTTCTGGCGGTGGTATTGCTTATAACCGTGATGAATTTGTAGAAATCTGTGAGCGGGGTTTTGATTTATCGCCTACGCATCAGCTTTTGATTGATGAAAGTCTGATTGGTTGGAAAGAATATGAGATGGAAGTGGTGCGTGATAAGAATGATAACTGCATCATTGTCTGCTCAATTGAAAACTTTGACCCAATGGGTGTGCATACAGGCGATTCAATTACGGTTGCTCCAGCCCAGACCTTGACTGATAAAGAATATCAACTCATGCGTAATGCATCGATTGCTGTTTTGCGTGAGATCGGTGTGGAAACCGGCGGTTCAAATGTGCAGTTTGGCATCAATCCTGATAACGGTCGCATGGTGGTTATTGAGATGAATCCTCGTGTTAGCCGTTCATCAGCATTGGCATCTAAGGCGACAGGCTTTCCGATTGCCAAAATCGCTGCCAAGTTGGCGGTGGGTTACACGCTTGATGAGTTAAAAAATGACATTACAGGTGGTAAGACACCGGCATCTTTTGAGCCATCGATTGACTATGTGGTTACTAAAGTGCCTAGATTTAACTTTGAAAAGTTCCCGCAGGCAGAAAATACCTTAACCACACAGATGAAATCGGTGGGTGAGGTCATGGCGATTGGTCGCAATTTTCAAGAGTCAATGCAAAAAGCACTTCGCAGTCTAGAGACAGGTGCAACTGGTTTTGATGAGATAATGGATTTGGCAGGTAAGTCAGCCAATGCCATCGTATCAGAGATTAAAAACCGTCTAAGTATCCCAACGCCAGAACGCATTTTTTATATCGCAGAGGCGTTCCGACATGGATTTAGTCTTGATGAAGTGTTTGATTATACTAAGATTGACCGTTGGTTCTTGGTGCAAATTGAAGATATTGTCAACACTGAAAATCATATTAAAACACTTGGGTTTGGTGATTTGACCGCAGAGAATGTGCGTCAGTTCAAACGCAAAGGCATGAGTGATTTACGCATTGGCAATCTGATGGGTATCAGTCAAAAACAATTCCGCAAGAAGCGTTGGAATTTGGGTGTTTATCCTGTGTATAAGCGAGTGGATACCTGTGCGGCAGAATTTGAGACCTCAACGGCTTATATGTATTCAAGCTATGATGAAGCGTGTGAGGCACACCCAACTGATAAAGATAAGATTATGGTTATCGGTGGTGGTCCTAACCGTATCGGTCAGGGCATTGAGTTTGATTATTGCTGTGTGCATGCCGCTCTTGCCATGCGTGAAGACGGCTATGAAACCATTATGGTGAACTGTAATCCTGAGACCGTGTCCACTGATTACGATACTTCTGATCGTTTGTATTTTGAACCAGTAACGCTAGAAGATGTCTTAGAAATCGTGCGTACCGAGAAGCCAAAAGGTGTGATTGTACAATATGGTGGTCAAACACCGCTCAAGCTGGCTCGTGCCTTAGAAGAAGCAGGTGTACCCATCATTGGCACAAGTCCTGATGCCATCGACCGTGCTGAAGACCGTGAGCGTTTCCAAAGAATGTTGCATCAGCTAAACCTAAATCAACCACCAAATGCCTTAGCAACCAGCACTGATGAAGGCATCATTCGTGCCCAAGAAGTTGGTTATCCATTGGTAGTGCGTCCGTCTTATGTATTGGGCGGTCGTGCGATGGAAATTGTTTATAATGAAGATGAGTTACGCCATTATCTAAAAACAGCTGTACAAGCATCAAACGAAGCACCTGTACTACTTGATAGATTCTTAGATGATGCCATTGAAGTGGATGTGGACTGTGTGTCTGATGGTCAAGATGTTGTGATTGGTGGTATCATGCAACATATCGAGCAAGCAGGGGTACACTCTGGTGATTCAGCGTGTTCGTTGCCACCGTACTCACTAAGCAATGACATTCAAGATCAAATCCGTGAGCAGACCATTGCAATGGCAAAAGAGTTGGGTGTGGTGGGCTTGATGAATGTGCAATATGCCATTAAGGATAATATTGTTTATATTTTGGAGGTAAATCCGCGTGCTAGCCGTACCGTACCGTTCGTTTCGAAGTGTATCGGTGCATCGCTTGCTAAAATTGCCGCTCGTTGTATGGCAGGCAAGACTCTGCAAGAGCAAGGATTTACCAAAGAGATTATCCCGGCACATTATTCGGTCAAAGAAGCAGTATTCCCGTTTGCTAAGTTCCCAGGTGTTGATCCAATTTTAAGTCCAGAGATGAAATCAACAGGCGAGGTGATGGGTGTGGGCAAAACTTTTGCCGAGGCGTTCTATAAATCAATCATCGGTTCAAATGAACGCTTGCCTGGCTTGCCAACTCAAGGAGAGGTAAAAACCGCTTTCTTGTCGGTGCGAGATAGTGATAAGAAATATGCACCAGAAGTAGCCAGATCACTTCATAGCTATGGTTTTAGATTGGTGGCGACAGCCGGCACTCAAAAGGTCTTGGAAGAGGTTGGCATTGCGTGCGAGCGTGTCAATAAGGTAACAGAGGGTCGTCCACACATTGTTGATGCCATTAAAAATGGCGAGATTGATATTGTTATTAACACCACTGAAGGCAAGCAAGCCCAAGAGGATTCATTCTCTATTCGCCGTAGTGCGTTGCAGGGTAAAGTTTATCATGTAACCACCATGTCCGCTGCTTTGGCATCTTGCAAGGCGTATGAGATTAGCCTGCCTTTTGATGTGTATAAGTTGCAAGACTTGCATGCTTAATCTAATCTACCAAGCAAAAAACAAAAACGCCTTAAGTGGCGTTTTTGTTTTTTGCTTGAGTTTTTTTCTTAAGAGTTTAATGGTTGATAAATAGCTCTTAGGTTTATTTTCTTGTTTATCTGATGGCTGTTGTATTTTGTGTCAAAACTTGATAGAATAATTTGGAAATCTTGATATAAAAGGGTCTTGCTAAATACACTTTTAGCAGGATTTTTTGTACTTGCATCATTAAAAAACGATTATATAAAGGAGTTATCATGCAACGATACCCAATGACGCCAGAAGGTCATCAGGCATTAGAAGCAGAACTAAAACAACTAAAAACCGTTGATCGTCCTCGCATCACCAACGCCATTGCTGAGGCTCGTGAACATGGCGATTTAAAAGAAAATGCGGAATATCACGCTGCCAGAGAACAACAAGGGCTGTGTGAAGCACGCATTCGTGATATTGAGGCGAAATTGGGTGGTGCTCAAGTGATTGACCCTGCCAAATTACCACAAGATGGGCGAGTAGTCTTTGGGGTAACGGTTGTTCTTGAGAATATTGATGATGGCGAAGAGCGTCGTTATAAGATTGTTGGTGATGATGAGGCGGACTTTAAAACAGGTAAGATATCGGTTAATTCACCGATTGCTCGTGGTTTGATTGGTAAGTCTGAAGGCGATGAAGCTAAGATTCAAACACCAAGTGGACTGGTTGAGTTTGAAATCTTAGAAGTCATTTATGCGTAAGTTAATTAAGTAAGGGGGCGTTGTGAAACATCTACATATGCTGACAGCACTCATCACTCTTGTGTTATTTGGCTATCAGGCGGTATTTGTGTTAAGCGGTAGGCAACTTGTGCTATCTCGTGCCTTTAAGGGCTTAAGTCATTTGGTCTATCTGCTACTGGTGATGAGTGGGCTGTATTTATTTTGGCAGTTATTACAGGTGGCGGGTGTTCAGTATTGGGCAATCATTAAGCTTGGCTTGTTGATAGTGGCAATCTCATCAACCATAAAAGCACTTCGCCCCACCAATCAAGCCATCCAGAGCAGAGCGGGCATAATAATCGCATTGATTGCTTATGTTGCTATTATCGCCTTAGCACTAACTAAGCCAAATTTAATGTAGTCTTAAATACCAAAACAAAAAGTAGGCTATCAAAGTCTGCTTTTTTCATTGTCTTGATGACAACATAAAAAGCAAAAACAATGCTATGGTTTACTTTCAAATTCATGGCGTCATTTAGTTTGGGCTGTATTTTATTTTTTAAAAATTTTTTATAAAAATGTAAGATTTAACAAAAATTCACGACTAATGATTACCAAGCAGTTTTTGTTTGGTTTTTTAAATGCATCATGCTTTATGGTAACTGTACATGGTCTTAAGGTGATGACAAGTTATGATAAAGCATCAATTGGAGTTATTTTATGAGAAAATTAGCAAAAACTGCCCTAGTTGGCTCACTGGTTATCGCAGGTGCTAGCCCATTTGCGATGACTGCAATGGCACAAGGCTATCAAAACAAAACTGTCAAATGCGACAAAACTGATAAAAAATGTGCTGAAAAGAAAGCCAAAAAAGCCGAAACTAAAAAAGCTGAAGCCAAATGCGGTGAAGGTAAGTGTGGCGGTGTAAGCACAAAAAGCAAAAAAGCTGAAGCCAAATGCGGTGAAGGTAAGTGTGGTGAAGGTAAGTGTGGCGGTAGTAAATAACGCTCTGAAATTTTCGCATCAAATGGGTGTATTGCCCATTTGATTGCTTTTTGGTTTTATACAGATTGTCATTGATTGGGAGAGGTTGATATGAATGGCTATCCTAAAGGTGCAGGACTAGGTTTTCGTCGTGAACTTTGCACACAAATGAAGGCAGAAAATCTGTCAGACATTGATTTTTTTGAAGTGTCTCCTGAAAATTGGTTGAACTCATCAGGGAGAATGGGCGGACAATATCACAAGTTACTCAAGTCCTACACTGAGCAATTTGCCTTTATTTGTCATGGCTTATCACTGTCAATTGGCAGCAGTGCTGAATTGGATATTCATTTATTAAAAAATATCAAGCGGTTTATGCAAGAGCATGGAATGCAGTTGTACACCGAACATTTGGCTTGGACATCTGACAATAAGGGGCATTTGTATGATTTGTTACCCATTCCTTGTACAAACGATGCTGTGATGTGGACAGCAAATCGCATTAAACAAGCTCAAGATATTATGGGTATGCAAATTGGCTTTGAAAACGCCAGTTATTATTATGCACCACCAGACAGCGACATGAGCGATAGTGAGTTTATCACCGCTGTGGTCAAAGAAGCTAACTGTTTGTTGCATCTGGATATCAACAACATTTATGTCAATAGCCAAAATTTTGGTTTTGACCCTATTCAATATTTACATGAGTTGCCACTAGATAAGGTGTGTTATATGCATGTTGCAGGGCATTATGTAGAAGAAGATGGCTTTATCATAGATACGCATGGTAATGCGGTGATTGAACCTGTCTGGCGATTGCTAGATGAAGCCTACCATGAGATTTATCGGCGAACAGGAAAAAAGGCGGTGGATATTCCTACCTGCCTAGAAAGAGATTTTAATTTTCCTGAGTTGGATGTATTACGCCAAGAGGTCAATTTAATCCATACCGCTCAGCGTAAAGCTGAACAATCTTATACACTGATTGCCTAAATTTTTTAAGAATATGACCGTAACTTTACTTGCCCCTTATTCATTGCAACAATTTCAAAATCAATTTGGTGATTATTTGCGTTCGCAGTATCATGCTAAAGATGATGGCATACCTAGCCGTGTGGGTGGGATTTATCAAACCTTGATTTTTAATAATGTGCGTAATTTTTTAAATCAATGTTTTCCGATTTGTCGTGAGATATTGGGTGATGATAATTTTCATGTGCTGTCGCTGTATTTTTTCCAAAGATATCCATCTCATTCACCTTATTTTAATGAAATTCCCATGCAGTTTGTGAATTTTTTATCACAACTGATGACGGACAGTCCAGACTGGCACGATGAAATCACCATCACAAACAATGATATTGATTTTGTGCCTGATTATTTAAGCGAGTTGGCTCATTATGAGTGGTTGGAGTTGCATGTAGATACTCTTGCTAACTTAACAGCAAAGCCTATTTTAAAAACGCCAGATAACCAATCTTATGGTCTAAATCCAAGCGTACAAAACAGCCATTATACCTATCCCGTGCATGCCATCAGTGTGGATAATTGCAATGATATAGCCCCCAATGAAGTATTTTTGGTGGTATTAAGAGCATCTGATAATGAAGTTAAATTTGTACACACCAATGCTTTGACACATCTATTTATTGATTTTATACAAAATAATGAGCGGGTATATTCATCAGTAGGTGAGTTGGTGACTGATTTTGCCAAGCATATTGATTACCATAATATTGATGAATTATTGGCTTATGCTGATGATTTATTTGCTGAATTACTTGCCCAAAATATCATCATATAACTATCTAAGAGTAAAAAAATGAAAATGTCTCGTCTATATACAACTGCCATTACCAAACTACAAGCGTTGGATTTTGTTGGTTTATTATTGCTCCGTATTTACCTAGCACCCATTTTTATTGTTGCAGGGTTGACTAAGTTGAACAGTTTTGAATCAATCGCCGAATGGTTTGGCAATAGTGATTGGGGTCTTGGATTGCCTTTTCCTGTTTTGATGGCAGTCTTGGGCATTTTTGCAGAACTTATTGGTGGATTTGCGTTATTGTTTGGGGTGATGACACGCTTTTTTAGCCTTAGCTTGATTATCACTATGGCGGTGGCAGGGCTAACGGTGCATCTAAAAAACGGTTGGTCTGCCATTGCATCAAGTGATGCTAGTACTAGTATCGCTTTATTCTGGTCAAAATTAGGCTTTGGCAATGCTAATGATAGCCTTAATCATGCAGAAGAAGTTGCGTTAAGGCTACAGAAGGCTCGTGAGATTCTACAAGAACACGGCAATTATGATTGGCTGACTGAAATGGGTAACTTTGTTATTTTAAATAATGGCATAGAGTTTGCGGCAACTTATTTGATTATGCTACTGCCTTTATTATTTTATGGGGCAGGCAAGTATGTGAGCGTGGATTATTTTTTGGGCAAACGCTTCTTAAAATAAGGAATAAATAATGAATGATGAGTATCAAACATTTATTAAGTTATTATTAAAAGATAATAAAACAGCACATATTCTACATTATTCATTAAATGAGCAATATTTGGGTGGTTTGTATAAAGAATTATTAAAATTTGCACAAAATCAACTCAATGACAGTGGCTTGGCAGAGGACGCAGTGCAAGAATGTTTATTATCTGCTATGCAATATGCCAAAAATTTTAAGGGGAATTCGGCGTTTAAAAGCTGGGTCTTTGCAATCTTAAAGCATAAAATCACCGATTGCCTTCGCAAAAATATGCCTTATACCACATTGAGTGATTTGGGTGATGGTGAGAATCAGACGCAAATGGCGGATTTGGTGTTTTCTGAGGCAGGGCGGTGGCATAAAGATTATATGCCTACAGCATTTGATGATTCGTGGTGCGACCCAGAATTACAAATACACAATCATCATTTTTGGCAGGTTTTGAGTTATTGTTTGAATAATTTAGTAGGTGAGCAAGCACGAGTATTCTTGATGAAAGAGTATTTGGCATTAGATAGTGATGAAATCTGCCAAACCGTACAAATTAGCAAACAAAATTATTATGTACTTATGCACCGAGCCAGACTTAATTTGCAAACTTGCTTGACTCGTCATTGGTTTGATGAATAAAGGAGTGTTATGAAAAGTTGTCAAAAAATAAGCCAGCTAGCTAGTCTTTCTCTAGAAAAATCTCTTTCGTTGCAACAAAAGGCATATCTAATCTTGCACTTTGCCATGTGTAGGCATTGTCGGACATTTGATAAAAATAATAAAATATTATCTAGTATGTTAAAAAACCAAAAGCAAGCTGATGAGACGCTCTTGGATACTAAAAACTTACATGCTCAGCAAAAAACACAAGCTGATGATACTTGGTCGGCTTAATGGTCTTGACTGGCATTTGATTTGACATTCTTTGCTAGTTTGAGCTAAAGCGTTGTTTGTAATATTGCGGTATGGTTGTCTATTAGTTTAATTTGGTTTTTATTATCAAAAAACACAAAGCCTGTCTATAAGATGGGTTTTGTGTTTTTTGTGGTTGTGTTACAATAAAAGCCCTGCCTACAATACATGGGTGGCGATATTTTTGTTGGCTTGTTTGTGCAATTAGGCACGATGGGCTTGTTGATATTTTTGAGGTAATAAGAGGGTTTGGACAAAGATGGCGAAATTTCAAGAAAAAAGACCGGCGACCAAACGAGTAAATATGTTGGCGGTGTGTGGTGTGGCAGGAGCTTTTGTATTGGCAGGCTGTGCTAGTAAACCAACTGTGCAGGGTAGTACAAATAAGCAACCCATCATAAAAAACAGCCAATCTGTTATAACAAACAGTCGTGGTGTGCCAAATCGCTATATGGTCAAACAGGGTGATACGGTCAGTAGGATTGCCGAGCGTTATGGTCTAGACTGGCGTGCCATTGGACGCATAAATAATCTTGATTCGTCTTATACCATCTATGTGGGGCAGTGGATTAGCTTGTGGCAAGATGGCAGTAATGTCAAAACAAGTACAACAACAATAAAAAAACCCACACCCAAGCCCGCACCAAACCCAGTAACTACGACAATCAAGCCTGTAGCACCAGTTAAGCAGACGGTGGTTGTATCACCTAGCCCTGTGCCAGCTCATACACCGCTACCAACAACAAATAATACACCTTTGTCGGTGGGTAGTGTGGGCGTGATGCAGTTTCGTTATCCTGTAAGTAGCAGTAACCCTGTAGCTCGTCGTTTTGGTACAATAGATGTTGGTGGTCAGTCAGTTACCAGTCAAGGGATGTGGTTTTCTGGTCGTGGTGGTGATGCGGTCTTAGCAAGTCGTGCAGGTACGGTACTTCATGCTGATGGTAATATTGATGGGGCAATGATTGCTATTGCACATACCGATGGTTTTGTGAGCAGTTATTTTCATATACAAGATGCACAGGTCAAATCAGGGCAGACCGTACAAGCAGGTCAACGAATCGCCAGTATGCGTCATCAGTCCAATGGTTCTGGGTTGTTAGAATTTCGTATTTCTCGCAATTCTAATTACATCGACCCTTTGTCAGTCCTAAAATAACGCATGATTGTCCGTGATAAAAGCAATGGCTTAAAGTTACTATTTGTTTGGCGTGGTACGGTATTGCCTAAAGTTTTGCCGATGGTGTTGCTACTTATGGCAATCTCAATGGTGGCATGGTCTTTAACGCATTATAAAGTCTATGCTGTTACAGGCGTGCCTGCGGTAGGCTTTACAGTGTTTGGTGTGGTCTTATCAATATTCTTAGGCTTTCGTAATACTGCCTGCTATGATAGATGGTGGGAAGGGAGAAAGCTATGGGGTGCGATGATTGCCAATACTCGCCATTTAACCAGAGATAGTCATTTTTTGGGCGTGCAAGAGCGTGAAAAACTGCTCATGGATATGTTGCTATTTGTGGGGTTACTTCGCAATCGTTTGCGGGGGCAGATGTCTCAGTCAGAGCAGTTTTATCACTATTATCAGATGGATAAAAAGGAGCTTGATGTCATCAATGCTCACATAAACGCACCGCAATATGTACTTGAAAGAATGCAAAAACAGCTTATAACAGCGGTACAAACAGGGCAAATAACCGATATTATCTACACTAGCATTCAGCGTCATGTGGTAGAAATGGGTGGTATTCAGGCGGGCTGTGACAGAATTGTCAGTACGCCCCTACCTTTTCCATATTCAGTTTTGTTGCATCGAGCGGTGTTTTGTTTTTGTTGGATGTTGCCTTTTGGGCTAGAGTCGGTGATGGGTATTTGGACGCCATTTTTGGTGGGGTTTTTGTCATATCTTTTGCTTGGACTTGATGAGTTAAGTCATCAGTTAGAAGAGCCGTTTGGTACTTCAGCCAATGATTTACCGCTTGATACGATGGTTAGGTTGATGGAGAGAGAAACTTTGGCTTTGTTGGGTAAATCGTTGCCACCTGCTATGATTGCCGATGCGTCTTATAATTATTCATAAAATAAAAGCCGGTAAATCGCCATAAAAAACCAAGATCTACATATTGTAAGATCTTGGTTTTTTTAATTAAATTTGGTGGGCCCACACAGACTCGAACTGTGGACCAAAGGATTATGAGTCCTCTGCTCTAACCAACTGAGCTATAGGCCCAAATTAATCAATCCAAATCACATCTTCTGGATTGGCGTATTCTACAACAAACCAAGCAAAAATACAATAATAATCTATCATATAATTATTAAAAAAACTTCACTTAGGTTTTTGCCAAATAAAAAGCCGATGAATTTATCATCAGCTTTTTTTAATATGGTGGGGTCGGAGAGACTCGAACTCTCACACCTCGCGGCGCCAGAACCTAAATCTGGTGCGTCTACCAATTTCGCCACGACCCCAAGTTGTCTTGATGGGGCATATTATACGCATTTTTTTAGTATTTGCAAGCATTTTTTATAATTTTTTAAAATAAAAATATAACTTTTTGATTTTCATTATATTTTTAATTTAAGATAATTGTTCTACATGCTTATTGCAATGCTTGCCACATTGCCAGAGCTTGCCTCATCTTGGCGACATCATGCACACGCACGATGGATACGCCTTGTTGAATGGCGAGTAGGTGGGCAACCGCTCCAATCATATCCCTTTTGGTGGGGTGATGACCATGTAACTGGTCAAATTGATTTAAAATCTCACCCAAAAACCGCTTTCGAGATACCCCAAAGAGCATGGGTAGATGAAAATGTGCCATGAATTTGTCCAGCTGTTTCATCAAAGCAACATGGTGTTTATAATTTTTAGCAAAACCCATGCCGACATCAATGATGATATTCTCCTTTCTGACCCCAATGTGCAGGGCGTTTTTGATGCTTTGGTCAAGTTCGCTCATCACCTCGTTTACCACATCATCATAATCAGCAAGGTCATTCATGGTGTCAGGTTCACCTCGTGAGTGCATGATGACAACAGGGCAATCAAGCTGTGCTGCCATTTTGCTTGCTCCATCTTGTCTTAGTCCTCGCACATCATTAATCATGTCTGCACCTGATTTGATGCCTTCATACATGACGATGGGGTTACTGGTATCAATAGATAGCCAAATATCATTGCCAAGATGCTGACGCAGTGCATCAATGATGGGAATGACTCTATCTAGCTCGGTATCGGTATCTATTGCAGGGGCATTAGGGCGAGTAGATTCACCGCCAATATCAATAATATCCACGCCCCAAGCCATCATCTCATCAGCATGGCGTAGGGCGTTATCTACATTATTAAAACATCCACCATCTGAAAATGAGTCTGGTGTAACATTGAGTACGCCCATGATTTTTGGGGTGGATAAGTCTAGGGATTTTTGGCGGAAGTGTATTTTGTATTTCATAACAAATAAGCCACTAAAATCTTGAAATTTAGCATAATACCACAATTTAAAACAAGGTGGTTTTAATTATTTATTTTGATGATTTTTTAAAAAGGATAGTTTTTGCAATATTTTGACAGACACGAAGGTGGTGAAAAGGCTATCTTGGTACATCTAGACATTCGTGAGATGATTGACCCTGATGATTTAGAAGAATTTCGTCTGCTTGTACATTCAGCAGGGGCAAATGAGCTTGCCATCATCACAGGTGCTAGAAATAGACCACATGCCAAATACTTTGTTGGCACAGGTAAGGCAGAAGAGATTGCACAAGCGGTTGATGCACATGGGGCGGATATTGTTATTTTTAATCATGATTTGTCGCCTAGTCAAGAGCGAAATTTAGAAGCGATGATTAAATGCCGAGTGCTTGATCGTACAGGACTTATCCTTGATATTTTTGCTCAGCGAGCCAGAACTTATGAGGGTAAATTACAAGTGGAGCTTGCACAGCTTTCTCATCTGGCTACTCGCCTTGTGCGTGGTTGGACGCATTTGGAGCGTCAAAAGGGCGGTATTGGTCTGCGAGGTCCTGGCGAAACCCAACTTGAAACAGACCGCCGACTGTTACAAATCCGTGTCAATCAGCTAAAAACCAAACTTGATAAGGTTAAGCGGACTCGCAACCAAGGTCGAGCCAAACGCACCAAATCTGATATTCCGACCGTGTCTTTGGTTGGTTATACTAACGCCGGAAAATCCACACTGTTTAACCGTCTAGCCGATGATAACATTTATGCTGCCGACCAGCTGTTTGCTACACTAGACCCCACATTACGCCGTGTTAAATGGGCAGGCGTGGGAAATGTCGTGCTTGCTGATACAGTGGGGTTTGTGCGTCATTTGCCACATGAGCTTGTTGAAAGTTTTCACGCTACGCTAGAGGAGACTTTACAAGCCGATCTCTTGTTGCATATTATTGACAGTAGCAGTCCTGATATGCACGAGCAAATTGATGCGGTAAATGCGGTGCTTGATGAAATTGGGGCGACAGCTCCTGTGCTTTTGGTGCATAACAAGATTGATAAAACCGATGAATTGCCCATGATTCATTATAAAGAACAAGGCGTGCCAAACCGTGTTTATGTTTCGGCTCATAAAAACTTAGGTGTAGATAAACTTGTGCAAGCGGTGCAAGAGCTGTTAGTGGGTGGTCTTTTTGAATTTAATCTGACTTTGCCGTACCATGCAGGGCAATTGAAAAACACTTTGCATGAGCTTGGCGTGGTGAGTCATAGTGAGTTTGATGATACAGGGCATGAAATTGTAACGATTTGCCTAGCTAAAGACAGGCTAAAAGAACTGTTAGGTAAATACCACCTAAATCCTTTTGATGTACTGCCCCCACATCAGGCGAGCGAGTTTTTGCCAGAGTTGGAGGCATTTGAAAGGGTGTAAATTCAGGCTTGTGAAGATGGTAAGATCGATGATGCAAGTAAGGGTGATGATGAGTTAGATCCGTTTTGTTGGTGATGATGGGTTTATCTGTGGCACATGTGCATTATTTTGATAAAAAATAACAAACATTTTTTATCAGTGTGGTGTTTGCCTTGACCGCACGGTCAGTTAATGATTTAATAAAAATCATCTACCACCACAAAGGATGCTTATGAAATCTCCTTATTTGACCAAATCGCCTACTTTTTGGGGCAGTATGCTTGCCACCATTATCATCATCATTGGGGTGCGTGAGCTTGCATTGGTGGTATGCAGTGCCTTGGGTATGCCAAGTGCGACCAATATTGTAGGATTGATATCGCTGTTTGTGATGTTGCTTATCTTAAGGCTTATCAAAGGTGGTCTGCCTGCTTGGTTGTCGTCATCGGCAAGCGTACTGCTTGTGGATAGTGGATTTGCATTTTTGCCAGTGTCAGCGGGAGCTGGGATTTTGATGTTTGGACTTGGGTCGGATCTGGTTGCTGTGTCGGCAGTGATTATCATCAGTACCGTGATTCCGCTTTGGGCATTTGCCAAGTTATCTGCCAAGTGGCTAGCAAAAGATGAAGGCAGTGCTAGCAAGCAAGGAGAGAGTCATGTCTAACATTGCTATTGATGGCAGTACTGTTGTCATCGCCTTTGTGGTAACAATGATTGCTCATGTGGGGGCGAAGTATGTCCTTCGTTATTTAAATAAGTATGTGCGTGGTGTGCCGATGATTATCGTTGCCATCATCTTAACCTTATTGATTTTATTTGTCATTCAGCTTCCTTATGCCACTTATTATGCCAATGCAAAACCTGTGTTTGACCGTCTGCTTGGTTATAGCACTGTTTTACTTGCTGTACCGCTTGCTGGTATGGATTTTAGGGGGTTGCCAATTAAAAAACTCTTCATCATCGTCATCATGGCAAGTTTGGTGGGGGCGATTGTGCCGATGTCGCTTGCTTATCTGTTTGGTCTAAATATGGAAACAATTTTGGCGTTCGCCAGTCGCTCTGTTACCACACCAGTGGGTTTGTCGGTCGCCCAAATTATTGATGCACCTTTGGTAATGGCGAACTTGATTATCATTGTATCGGGCATTTTAGGGGCAGGTGTGTGCCGTATGCTATTTTCTGGCATTGATGACGATAGGGCAAAAGGCTTGGCACTTGGTTTGGTTGCCCATGCCATTGGTACGGTAGAGGCATGGACAATCAGTCCGACCGCAGGGCGATATGCCGCTTTTGGACTGGCAATCAATGGGTTGGTTACAGCGGTTTGGTTGCCTGTGGCGATTGTGTGGTTACTTGGGTGATTCAATCAATAAAAAAGCACTTTTATTTAAGTGCTTTTTTATTGATGACTAATCCAATAAAATCTGATTAATCATAAAAACTAACCGTCATCAGTCCTTCCATAATCTTACACCCAGTTAGGCACGCCACTATGAAAACGCAGTTCGCCATCAGGACTGTCGATCAGCTCGGACTCCACTTGACGAAAGAAAGCCACTCTTGTGCTGATGTCTTCATCAGTAATTGATTGAGCAAGTCTAATATAATCCTCATAATGACGGCTTTCTGATTTTAATAGATATTTATAATAGCGAGCCAACTTTTCATCATCAATGACATCAGCCAATGCTGAGAATCGTTCACACGAACGAGCCTCAATAAACGCTCCAATAATTAACACATCTACCATCGCTGCAGGTTCATAGGTGCGTTTGTGTTTTAGTAGCCCCTTGGCATAGCGACCGGCTGGTAGGTGCGACCACGCAATACCTCGCTCTTTCATGAGTGTGATGACTTGCTCATAATGTAGCATTTCTTCACGCACCAGTTGAGCTAAACGCTCTTGCAATTCACGATGAAATTCGTAACGAAAAATAAGGTTCATGGCTGTACCTGCTGCCTTTTTTTCGCAGTTGGCGTGGTCTTGCATGAGTAATGGCAGATTATTTTTGGCAACGCTAAGCCATTTTTCAGAAGTGCGAGTACCCAAAAACTGATGAATATGACCGATATCAGTCGTTGCTTTAGCACGAGTGGTGATGTTTTTTAGATCGTCTTCTGGGGGAATACTGGTCTGGGACTCTAGATGGTGCATGACTCTCTTCTTGTTGTCGGTTGGTGAAAAACTGGGTAATGATTGATTAAAAATGACCCAGAACTAAAAAAACTGGTAGAATGGCAATCGCCCATCGCAATTACTCATAATAACCAAGACATTAAAAGCGTACTAAAAATCGCCAAATTTGCCAATTGGGATAATTGTAAACATTTGTTTTACTCATGTAAAAATGAGCTTAAACTGGATTAACAATGTTGCTGCACAGAGATTATTTTAACATATTTTTTGGCAAAAATAGGCTGATATTTTGCTTAACAATGAGACGGTGCGTTATCTATGATGACATATACCCACTTTAATAATAAGAATTTACCTTATTATTAACAAAAAAGTCAGTGATGAAAAATATTTATAACTTATTGATTTTAAATCATAAATTATTAAATATACAAAAAATTTAGCAATTTTTTTAATAAAAGGTATTGCAAAATATGTCAAAATTGGTATCCTATTAACCGAAGCATAAATTTAGCAATGTTCTTGTGCTAATTTAACGGCAGTGAATATACCAAAAAAATGTTTCGTGAAGTAACCTCGTAGAATGAGATTGTTATTTTTTTATTCTACATTGGGCGTAGCTTTAGCGACCCAACTAAAAATGTATAAATGTGGAGAAACCCATGAAAAAACTACTTTTAGCATCAGCCGCCGTTGCTCTATCTATTACAGCTGCACAAGCTGCCCCAACTGTATATGGTAAAGCATTCCTTACTCTTGATGCTCAAGATGGCGACAAAGCAAGCAGAAATCACAACCCACGCACCCAGCTCAACTCTAATAGCTCACGCATCGGTCTAAAGGGTAGTGAAGCCCTAACTCAAAACACTAGCTTGGTTTATCAACTAGAGTATGGTGTAAAGGTTGACGATGACTCAACTCAATTCAAATCTCGTGATACTTATCTAGGTCTTGCTAATAAGCAATATGGTACACTAGTAGCTGGTCGCCTAACTGCAATTGATGACTATGTAAACTATGCTAACGAAGCCCAAGGTGGCGTTGTTGGTGGCGACAATGTACTGGCATCTTTTGATGGAGAGCGTGTAAACAATACATTTGCTTACTTCTCACCAGTGCGTAACGGCGTGCAGTTGATGGCTATGTATGCACTAGATGAAAATGTAAATCCAAATACTAAAACTAAGACAGTTCGCAAACCTGTACGGGATATGAGTGGTGCCGAGACAGGAAATTATGTAGAGACTACATCGACTGTTACTGTTGGCAATGATTCTCTAGGTCGTGACGTATTTGGTATTGGTGCAAAATACGAACCAACTAACGCACCTTATAAAGTAGGTGCTACCTACATCCAAGCTGGTGATGCTCTTAAAACAATCCGTATCAGCGGTTCTTTTGCTTTAAGTCCAGTACTAACTGCAGGTGCATTATATCAGAACACTGATCATGCTACCAACGACAATGAAAATGTCATTACTGTATCTGCGAACTACAAAGTAGCTCAAACTCCTTGGACTACCTATGGTCAAATTGACTTGGTTGATAATGTTGCAGGTGCAAAAAATGCTGAAAAACAGCGTATCGCTGTTGGTGGTAAATATGCATTCAACAAAGCAACCACTGGTCACATCTATGGTGCATTGCTAAAAGATAAAACTGACAGTAAAAATGTTGATTTATACGGTATCGGCGGTGGTATTGAATACAAGTTCTAATTTAATTTAGAATCTTGCATCAATAAAAAGCTCACCCAAAAGGTGAGCTTTTCTGTATTCATTAGAATGAGCGATTGATGAGTGAGGCTGTGTTAAATGAACCATCTGACCACTTTAAGTGGAAATGAGTACATGATGATGATATAATAGGTGTTCCTTTAACTGATTTTTATGGTTTTTTATGTCTCATTCCGCATTGTTCAAGTCTGCCATCTGTGCTTTGATGGTTGTTACGCTTGGCACATCGGCACCAGCTACTGCTCAGGGTGAAGGTTTGTCGGCACTATTTGGGCAAAAATCTCAGAGATTTTTGCCGGTACATGAAGCATTCAAGGTTAAAGTACATACTGAGGGTACGGAGATTGTGGCGGTCTTTAGGGTAACGCCAGAGCATTATCTCTATCGTGATAAACTTTCTTTAAGATTGCCAAATGGGGTGCAGGCATCTAAATGGCAGTTTGACAAAACGGCAACCATGATGGATGATCCAACCTTTGGGCGTGTGGCGGTATTTGAAGAGGATGTGGTGGCAAGAGCAATGCTGACTGGTGCAAGTAGCGAGACCACAGCATCGTTGCGTTGGCAGGGCTGTGCAAAAGCAGGTCTGTGTTATCCGCCAGAGCTAAGCAAATTTGAGCTAAATTTACCGCAAGGTTCATCAGACAGCTTGGCAGATGGCTCAACAAAGTCAGCTTCCACCCAAAAACAAGCTCAAGCTATCAGTCAGGCATCATCAAGCCAGCCATCAAAAAAAGAGTTGGCATCTACAACAGAGCAAGCGAAAAAGCCTACCGATATAGATAATACCAAGACAACAACAAAACAGAGTGCTGATACTGCTTTGCCTAACATCGTACAGCCTGCACTGTCATCACAGATGGACAAGGTGAGCGATGAATCTGAGGTAAATGTTTCTGATGGTCAGCTGGTGGATGAAATGACGCCAGTGGCTAAGACTGCTCAACGCTATCAGCTCAATCATGACCTTGAGCAGGTGTATGATCCATTTGGTATTCATGATAACCCTGTACTTGCCATCGGGTTGTTATTTTTGGCAGGGCTATTACTTTCTTTGACGCCCTGCGTCTATCCAATGATTCCTATTGTGGCGAATATTGTCGCTAGACAAAACACGCTAAATACCAAAAAAGGTCTATTGCTATCATCAGCCTATGGCTTGGGGGTGGCAACTTCCTATGGAATACTTGGAGCGATTATTGCGTGGTTTGGTAGGGCAATCAATGTGATGGGTTACCTTCAAAACCCCGCAGTACTCATTGGTTTTGCACTATTATTTGTCATACTTGCTTTGTATATGTTTGATGCCATTAGTGTGGGACTTCCTACCGCTATTCGTGAAAAACTACAAGGTATCTCGCAAATGGCAGATGACCGTTTAGGCCGAGTTGGGGGTAGTTTTTTATCAGGTATGCTGTCTGCTTTGGTGGTATCGCCTTGCGTGTCTGCACCAATGGCAGGGGTTTTGGCAGCGGTATCGGTCAGTGGTAGTGTGCTATTTGGATTTTTGGCGTTGTTTGCATTAGGGGTTGGTTTGTCGGTACCACTTGCACTAATTGGCATGGCACAAGGTCGCTTGATGCCAAAAGCAGGTGGCTGGATGATTCGAGTAAAGGAATTATGCGGTCTGCTGCTTTTGGCGGTGGCGGTATCGATGGTGGAGCGTGTCTTTATATCGGTGTGGGTACTGCCACTGTGGGCGGTGTGGTTTGCGATGGTCGGCGTATGGCTATGGAGATTGACAGCGTGGGTTGGTCATGCTTTGGCGTTGCTAGCGATGTTGTGGGCAGGCTGTCTAATGGTGGGTGCCGGCATGGGGTCGGTTGATGCTTGGAGACCGCTTGCTAAATTATCTATGGAATCATCAGTGCAGGAAAACTACTCTGATGCCCACATTACAACCTTAGATGAGCTTGATGGGATTTTATCTACTCGAGATAAAGTGGTTGTTGATGTTACGGCAGATTGGTGCATAGAATGCCGTATCATGGATCGAGAGCTATTCATGAATCGACCCGATGGCATGGCACAGGTTCAGTTGGTAAAATTTGACATCACTGAAGTGAGTGATGATAGCCGTGCTTTACTTTCTCGTTATCAGCTGATGGGACCACCTGCACTTTTAATATATCAAGAAGGTAAGCTAACCAATGTAATGCTTGGACAGACTTCTCGTCAAGACTTTGAGTCAGCACTAAGACAGTTTGATTAATCAGTGTTCTTAGGTTGATAAAAAACCGCCACCATTGTTGGGTGGCGGTTTTTCTTGGAAACTGCCTAAATCATTCTATCAATCATGATGGTTGGGTAAAAATATGGGATTGATTGGGGCTTGGATTTATCATCTGCATTTATTGGCTTATTTTTGGTAGGTTAAGATATTTGGTTAAAATACACTTACTTATGGATAAGCATAAGAATGGGAGCTTATCTAAAAGATAAAAAAATTAAGCCCTGCAAATGCAAGGGCTTAATTGGGGTTGTTAGGCTTAATTGTTATTTATTCTTAAGTCTTTCTTCCCAGAAAGTGGCATTTTTAATGCCTAGTTTTACAGGGTCAAAGGTGTAGTTGGTTACACCAGATTTTTTCTGGGTTTCGTAGTCTGCCAAAGCACGCAAAGTTGGTTTTGCCATAAAGAACATTGCCAAGATACCAACGATGTTTAGCCATGCGGTCATGCCCACGCCAATATCACCTAAGTTCCAGATGTAACCTGCACTGTTTAAACTGCCGTAAGCAACCATTAAAACCACCGTGATTTTTGGTAGCCACATGGCAAGTTTTTGTACAGCCTTGTCTTTATGACGAGTTAAGTAGGCGATGTTAACTTCAGCGATATAGTAGTATGCCATGACGGTAGTAAAAGCAAAGAAGAATACGGCAATAGCGATAAAGTAGTTCCCAAATGTACCAAAGGTAGATTCTAGTGCCATCTGTGTGAAAGCAGGAGTGCCGATTTCTGTTGACTTATCTATGTTAACCAAAATGAATTCTTTGGTTTTTTCATTTTGGATGTTGTATGTTCCCATGGTCAAAATCATGAATGCTGTTGATGAGCAAACGATTAGCGTATCTACATAAACAGAAAACGCTTGCACCAAGCCTTGTTGTGCAGGGTGTTGCACTTCAGCAGCACCTGCATGGTGAGGACCTGTACCTTGACCTGCTTCGTTTGAATACACGCCACGCTTTACACCCCAACCGATTGCCGCACCTAAGCCTGCCATTGGATTTAGAATGTCGCTCATGATAAGACTAAAGACCGCAGGGACTTTATCTAGGTTCATAATCATGATAAGAATGGCTAAAATGATGTAGCCTAACGCCATGAATGGTACGATAAACTCCGCTACTCGAGCGATACGCTTAATGCCACCAAAGATAATCGCTGCCAATCCAAGTACCACAATTGACATGACAACCACACGCAGTGAGCCTGTTTCTATGCCAAAAAAGTTCATCGGACTGCCGTCGCCTGTAATACGAGTTACAGCACTGATGATACCGTTGGCTTGTACGCCAGGCAGGAATAGACCACAAGCGATCACCATTGAGATGGCAAAGATGATGGCATACCATTTTTGACCCAAGCCTTTTTCAAAATAATAGGCAGGACCACCACGATACTGACCAGTAACTGGGTCTTTTTCTTTATAAATCTGTGCCATGGTTGATTCAACATAGGCAGTTGATGCCCCTAGGAATGCCACCACCCACATCCAAAATACTGCCGATGGACCACCAAAGCCAATCGCTGCGGCCACACCTGCGATGTTACCCACACCCACACGGTTGGCAAGTGCCACCACGAAGGCTTGAAATGATGAGATGCCTTCAGCACTTTTGGTGCCATTAAACATGAGGGCAATCATCTCTTTAAACATACGCACTTGTACAAAGCGGGTCATGATGGAGTAAAATAGACCGGCACCCAAGCATAAATAAATTAATGCAGGACTCCAAATGATGCCATTTAACCAGTTAATAAAATTTTCCATAACTTTTCCTTGGTCATAGAGATAAAACGAAAGTTGATAATAGTTTCAAATGTTTCACTAAAAAAACGGGATTTATGTTTGACAAATAAATATAAAAATAGGTCTGACTGTATCAAATAGACACTTTTTATCGCTTTTTCATCAAGCATAAATCTTGTGTTTGAATTTGCCATATTTTTGCAATAAATGCTAGCAGAATTTGCACTTTTGGGGTATTTTTTTACAAAAAAATTTGATTTTTAGGTAAAAAGTGGTCGGTGGTGCTGTGATCCAATTTTTCTATAAATCCCCATATTGCTTGATTGGCATTGATGAATGAATGTGTCAAAGCCTTTTTAAAGTTTAATAATCATGTTATGCTTGTGTACGATTTGGTGTTTTGACTTGTTTTTTGAGATAAAGATTGCCATTATAGTGTTAGATTGGTGGATTTTGAGAATGATGGGGGTATTTTAGTGAGTGAGCTAAGATGTTATTTCCCTGATGATTAACTCTCAACGCACCATCTTGATTAAGCATGGCTAACCCATCTTTATCATCGTGATGTCTGGTTGTCTAATTTATAAGGAAAATAAGATGAAATCTTTAAAAAAAGTAACTACCGCTGCGTTATTAGCAAGCTGTGTTGTCTTATCAGGTTGTGGCTATAACTCGCTACAAGCCCAAGACGAACAAGTTGCCGCTTCATGGTCTGAGGTGGTAAACCAATATCAACGCCGTGCTGACCTAGTACCAAACCTTGTGTCAGTGGTGGAGCGTTATGCTGAGCATGAACAAGGCGTTTTTAGTGAAGTGGCGGCAGCGCGTGCGGCGGCAGGCAGTGTACAGATTACTCCAGAGACGCTAAAAGACCCTATCGCCATGCAAAAATATCAAGAAGCTCAAGCTCAGATGACGGGTGCTTTGTCTCGTTTGATGGCGATTTCGGAGAATTATCCGCAGTTAAAAGCGGATGCGATTTTTCAAGACCTACAAGCTCAGCTAGAAGGTACTGAAAATCGTATTACGGTGGCTCGCCAGCGTTATATCCAAGATATTCAAGATTATAACACTACTGTGCGTCAATTTCCAACCAATCTAACAGCGATGATTTTTGGTATGCAGGCTAAGCCAAACTTCAGCGTTGAGAACGAAAAAGCCATCTCAACAGCACCGACAGCAAGCTTTAATAATGGTGCGTCAACCCCAACAAATGGTGTGGCGACAGCAGAATCTGATGCAGGCACTGCTACCATGGGTCAATAAGGTGGTTGTTATGCCAAAAAAAGGTGGGCTGATGGCTCTGATTCATACAAACACTTGGCTTATGCCTTTGGTGCTTAGTATGGCTATGTCATCACAGGTATTCGCTTCATCTGTAGCGACAACACCAACTGTTAGTACAGAAGATGAGTTGGTAGCAACCGCCATTGTTTCCAATCGCAATCAAGCAGTAGCAGGCGTGCTAAAAGATACGACAGGTGCAGCGTTGTCGCCTTTGAGTGATTCTGTCAAAGACCTTGTTCGTCAAAATCAAACAGGTCAAAATGACAACCAAATCACCCAAGCACAATCAGCTACTAATGAGATGCCCACCATCTCAAATGCACCCAATGTAACGCATGATAAACTTATCTTAAATGAGCCTGTGGTTGATGTTGCTCATATTTTATCGCCTGATGAAAAAGCACACCTAAGTAAGCAGTTACGCACATTATACAATGACAATTTGGCACAGGCGGCATTGGTTATTGTGCCTAGTACGCAAGGCATGCCTATTTTTGATTATGCGATGGCAGTGGCTGACCGTTGGCAACTTGGCAAAAAAGACACTGATGAGGGACTGCTTATCGTGGTTGCCATCAATGACCGCAATTTGTATATTTTAACAGGTTATGGTCTTGAGGGTGTATTGCCTGATGCTGTCATTAAACGCATGATTCGTGATGATGTTACGCCATATTTTAAAATGGGTCAGTATGCTCAAGGTTTGTCAGTCGTCATTGATGGTATTAGTGAGAGGCTGCGTGCCGATCCAGAGACAATCAAGCGAGCTGATGAAGCGTTAGGGAGTGCTTCTGATTCCTATGGAGATGAAAGTATCTCATTGATGGCGTTGCTCATATTTGGAATTTGGTTTGGGCTATTTTTAACTTCTATTTTGGGAAGGTTTTTGGGAGCAACTTTAACTGCAGGGGGCATCGGTTTTTTTGGCTTTATGCTGGGTGCAGGATTCATGTCAATTCCCATTGCCTTTGTTGTTTGGTTGTGTTTGTTGCTATTTAGATCTGGTTCTGGTCGTGGTGGCTCAGGCGGCGGTTCTATTATTTTACCGACTGGTGGCGGTTTTGGCGGTGGCGGATTTGGTTCAGGTGGTTTTGGCGGCTCAGGCGGTGGTTTTGGCGGCGGTGGTGCTGGTGGCTCTTGGTAGGTTGATGTTGTTTGACCTTTGGTGCTAGACTTAAGACTGATTGACAATTCTACTTGTTGGCGTCATCATTGCATTAAATGATTTGTATTTGGTAGAGATTAAAAAAGATGGTAAGTTAGATGCAGTATATTCATTCAATCAAAAGTTTATCTCGGCTTTGGCGACAGCTAAGTTTTGTTCCAATTTTGCATAATCGATGGTTAACTGATGAGCTGAAAGTCAGGCTTGCCCAAGCCATTACTCATGCCGAATCTGGGCATCGTGGTGAGATTTATTTGGTGATTGAAAACCACCTACCTATTAGTCAGGCTTATCGGGTGGATTGTCGTGAGCGTGCATTGGGGTTATTTGGTACACACCGAGTATGGGATACCGCTGAGAACACAGGTGTGATGATTTATGTTAATATCTGTGAACATAATCTTGAGATCATCGCCGATAGGGGGATTGATGATTGTGTGGGTGAAACAGTATGGACAAACCTTACTCAGACCGCCTTGCAATCTTGTCAATCAGGCGACTTCGCCACTGCTTTAATGACTTTGATCGCTCAAATTGGCGAACTGTTACGCCGGTATTATCCTGGCGATGATATCAGTGGTAATGAGCTTGATAATGAAGTGGTGTTTTTAAAATAAATCATTATTATAAAGATGGAGAAATAATAAAACCGGCATGGTTAATATGTTTTAAGATGGATTTACTCAAAAATTTTTATATTTATGTGTTAATTTTATTGTATTTTAAATGAATTTTTGATAAAATACCGTTTCATTTTTATGTCCTAGTCGTGTTCGTTATCAAGTGCCACCAAGGGGTGGTCACGACACACAGGTTTTTATGGAGAATGTAGATGTACGCAGTAATCAAAAGTGGTGGTAAACAACACCGTGTTAGCGTTGGCGAGACTCTGAAAGTTGAGCTATTAAAAGCTGAAAAAGGCGAAACGCTAAAGATTGAAGATGTACTAATGGTTGTGAATGGTGCTGACATTAAAATTGGTCAGCCAGTTGTTGCTGGTGCCAGCGTTGAAGCAGAAGTGGTTGAGCATGGTCGTGGCAAAAAGGTGCGTATCGTTAAGCACCGTCGCCGTAAGCACTACCACAAAGAGCAAGGTCATCGTCAGTGGTTTACCGAGCTAAAAATCAAAGCAATCAACGCTTAATTACCATCATTGATGACTTTAGATTCTAAAGCATCCACATAGGAGATATTCTCATGGCACACAAAAAAGCCGCAGGTTCTACTCGTAACGGTCGTGATTCTAACCCAAAAATGCTTGGTGTAAAAGTATTTGGTGGTCAAGATGTTGTTGCAGGCAACATCATCGTTCGCCAGCGTGGCACCGAATTTCACGCAGGTGAAGGTGTAGGTATGGGTCGTGATCACACTTTATTCGCTCTAACTGAAGGCGTTGTAAAGTTTGAGACCAAAGGTCAATTTAACCGCCGTTATGTATCAGTATTAGCAAAATAATCTAATACCAACCATAACCAAAAACCATCACAAATTTTGTGATGGTTTTTTATTTTGTGAGTTTTTGTTTCTATGCCATCTTGTTATTAAGCCTGTATTTACTGGTAATCAATACCTATAAAAAAGCAAACCTAATGATAGGCTTGCTTAAAAACGATGAAATTACGAAGTTACTTACCAATCCATTGACGGATTTTTTCACGCTCTTCTTCACTAGAGTTTAGCCAAAGTTGCATAAAGCTATCTAGATTTTCCTTGTTGCTAGAGTGTTGTGTGGTAGGGGTCTCTAATGCAGAGATGGCTTTTTGATTGGATATTATTGCACTGTTGCCACGACCAAATATACCACCGATGCTTTGGGTGATGGAGCTTAATATGCCTGTGCGTTCTTCTGCGATGCTTTCTTGAGAGAGTACTTGACCATTTTGTACGATGGCAAGCGTTGGGGATTTGATGAATTCTTTGGCGGCGGTATAGTTGTTTGGCTGATTTGGCATGATTAACTGATAGCTTTGCTTATCTTGTAAGTTGCCAACGACACTGATATTGCCAGATTTTAGATAGTCATGGTCGCCACGAGTTAGGTCAAATAGACGATCATAGCGAGCAGTGATGACATGACGACCCGCTTGTAAGGTGAATTCACGCTTTAAGGGCTGTAGGACGCTGTGGTGAATTTCTTGCCCATTGATGGCAGTAACTTTAATGTTGTCATCAACCAATAGATGCACCTCAGCATAAGCAGAGCTTGCTAATAAGGCAGTGATGATGCCTGCGGTCAAAATTTTCATAAAACATCCTTAAAAAATTAACCTCTTTTATGAAATATCTTAAATAAAAGGGTTATGAAGTGGTTTGTTTGTGTTCTGAGATTTCAAGCAAGAAGGTCTCTTTGTTGATGATTGTCTTTGCCTCATCAATGGTCTTTTTTGGCACTTGAATGCGAGATAAATGTGTTAATAAGGGTGAAATCTCATCTAAAACTTGGATCATGTCGCCGGCATTGCGTGGACCATTGGTGAGCATATAGTCAAATATTTGCTCAGGAAGTTTCCAATGCTTTCGTTTCAGTACCGAGCTTAATAGTGCTTGCCTGTCTTCAATATTCTCGTTGGTTGGCAGTCGAAAGGTTGGTGCTAAAGATAGGCGAGTAACCAAATCTAATAGTCCAATCTCAAGCTCTCTGGCAGGAGCGGTTGCCAAAAAGACCATCTGTTTGTTTTGTTCACGGATGCGATTGATGAGATGAAAGAGTCCTTCTTGCCATTCACGACTGCGATGAATAAAGTGTAAATCATCAATGATGACCAAATCAAACATCTCAAGCCCAACCAACGCACTGGCATTCTCATCGGCATCAATGATATCACCTAAGGCAAGTGTGATGGCGGTTTTTTTGTAGGTCTGAGTGTAGTTGCGATAAATGGCGGCAGCAAGATGTGTTTTGCCAAAGCCATAATCACCGATGATAAAAATTTCTCTTAGGTTGCCAAGTCCTAATTTTCGTATGGCATTGAGCACAGGGGTGAATCCCTGACTACTAAAATCAGATAGGCTAGCGTCCTGTTTGACATCTAGGTTCAGTGAAGGTTGCGTCAAATCATTCATCAATTAAAAATACCCATCAATGTGCGTTGTTATTGTTTATACCCTATGTGGCTGTTTGCTATCGAACAGCTTTTTGATGTGTCTATATATAGCACATTTTTAGAAAAAATGCCAAGCGGATTTACTACTTTTTATTTTAAACTATGGTAATTGTTGTTTTACCATAGTTTAGATTGCTTATATCCTAAATACCAGTTGCTTTGTAGGTATGCAGCATAAGCATGGCGGAATAATACATTGATAAGTGCGGATACAGGCAGGGCAATGAGCATACCGATAAAGCCAAAGAGAGATGCTCCTGCCAGCACTGAGAAAATCACCCACAGTGCCGATAATCCGATTTTATTCCCCAGTAACAGTGGTTGTAAGACATAACCTTCCAAAATTTGTCCAATGCCAAAAGCACCAACAATCAATAATAGGTATTTCCAGTCAAGACCAAACTGAAAAAATCCTGCAATCAGTGTAGCAATAATACCAACACCAAAGCCTAAATAGGGTACAAAACTGGCAATACCTGCACCAATACCAATGATAAGTCCTAGCTCTAGACCAATCAGCTCAAGCTGTATGGCATAAATTGCCCCAAGTAGAATCATGACGCTAAATTGTCCTTTGGCAAAATTCATGAGTGCTTCATCACAGTCTTTGACGATGGCGGTGATTTTGTGTTCATAATCACGGGGAATGGCGGTTTGCCAAGTTTGTAGTCGCTCGTGCCAATTGGCTAAAAAGTAAAAAGTCAAAATCGGAATCATGATGATGAGTCCTAGATTGTTGGCGACATTCATGCCTGAGCTTAATACTCGTTTAATGACTACTTGTGCATCAGAGAATTGATAATTTGTTTGAACAAAGTTACTTAGTTCACTAGAGATTACCTCAAGGTCTATTTTTAAGAGCTTATTGGAAGTAAATTGACCCAACCAAGGTCTAACAACTTCATTATACCATTTCAATGAAGCGGGTAGAGACTCCCATATCAACTGAAGCTGTGCCCATAACAAAGGAGCAAGCCAAATCATTAAAGCAGTGAGTAAGACAATAATGGATAAGTACACTGCCATGATGGATGGGATTCTGGGCAAAAACCGATTGAAGATATTGACTAAAGGGTTTAAAAAATACGCCAAGATAAATGCTGCCAAAAATGGTGCAATGACAATTCTCATCAAATATAAAGCATAAAGAAGTAGGCATAGAGCAGCTGTAATGAATAAGCGGCGAAAAAATGGATCGATGGTACGGTGCATCATAAGAATATTTTGGTTTATTTAACAGTGGATATATGATAAACAAAAATAATAGATAAATACATACGGTTTTTGAAATTATTTTGAAAAAGTTTATATTTTTTAGGGGTGGTGTTTTTTGCAAGGTTTTTGGTGGAAATTTTTGGTATAATGGGGTATATTTAACAACTTCTCAACTTCAAAGGAAAGAGACATGACCGAACAAATTTCACTTAGCTATAAAGATGCAGGCGTAGATATTGATGCAGGCGAGATGTTGGTACAACGCATCAAATCTGTAGCTAAAGCGACTTCACGCTCTGAGGTTGTTGGTGGTTTGGGTGGTTTTGGTGCGTTGTGCCGTATTCCACAGGGTTACAAATCACCACTTTTGGTGTCAGGGACGGACGGTGTAGGCACAAAATTAAAGTTAGCACTTGACCTAAATCGTCATAATACTATTGGTCAAGATTTGGTGGCGATGTGTGTCAATGACCTACTGGTGTGCGGTGCAGAGCCATTGTTTTTCTTGGATTATTATGCCACAGGCAAGCTAAATGTTGATACAGCAGAAGCGGTCATTAAGGGCATTGGCGATGGCTGTAAGTTGTCAAATTGTGCCCTAATTGGCGGTGAGACTGCCGAGATGCCTGGTATGTATCAAGATGAAGATTATGACTTGGCGGGTTTTTGTGTGGGTGTGGTTGAGGAGTCTGAGGTCATTACAGGTGAGTATGTGCAGTCAGGCGATGTGCTGATTGCTTTAGCATCTAGTGGTGTACATTCTAATGGTTATTCTCTTGTGCGTAAAGTCATTGAGGTAACGGGCGTTGATGTTGAAAATGAGCGGGTTGGCGATGTGTCGTTAGCAAGTGCCTTGATGGAGCCGACTCGTATTTATGTCAAGTCAGTGAATGCTTTGCAAAAGTCATTAGGCAACACCAATATTCACGCCATGGCACATATCACAGGTGGTGGCCTGACAGAGAACCTACCCCGTGTTTTGCCAGAGAGTTTGTCGGCTAGAATAGATACGAATAGCTGGCAGTTACCAGCAGTATTTGCATGGCTACAAAAGGGCGGTAATATTGATATGCTTGAGATGTATCGTACCTTTAACTGCGGTGTTGGCTTTATTTTGGTTGTTCCACAAAAGAAAGCGAATGAAGCATTAAAATTTCTACAAGCTCAAGGAGAAGATGCTTGGGTTATTGGTGATATTGTCTCTCGTGAGCGTGATGCGGTGGTGTATGCCTAATAATTAAAACCGTCAATTATTTGGCGGTTTTATTTTATATTTGCTAAAAATATTCAAAGAGACTGTATAGGGTCGTATAAAAACAGGGTACAACAGATGAAAACCTTAAAAATCGCCGTCTTGGTATCAGGTAATGGCTCTAATCTACAAGTTGTGATTGATGCCATGCAAGCAGGTTGTTTGCCGATTGAGATTGTTGGTGTGATTAGTAATGTGGCAGATGCTTATGCGATTACTCGTGCCAAAAATGCCAACATTCGTACCGCTGTGTTATCACACACAGCTAATGGCAAAAAAATGGGCATTAAAACCTTTGAGAAGCACGCTTTGGAGCTACTAGGTGAATGGTCTCCTGATTTGGTGTTGCTTGCAGGGTTCATGCGAGTGTTGTCAGCGGAATTTATTGATGGCGTGTCATGTCCAATGATTAATCTACACCCATCGCTACTACCCAATTATAAAGGCTTGGATACGCACAAAAGGGTGCTAAAGTCTGGCGATGTTGTGCATGGCTGTAGCGTGCATATGGTAACAACTGAGCTTGATGCAGGACAGGTGCTAACGCAGGCGGTGCTGTTTGTGTCGCCATCAGATACGATAGAATCTTTAAGGTTGCGTGTACAAAAATTAGAGCATTATGTTTTGCCTTTGACGATTGAGTTGATTGTTAAAGACTTGATAGGGCTTGGCAATGTAGGTGCTGTAAGCAGTTTGCCATTGCCATTTAAGTTTTATTTGGACTGATAAAGATGAATAAAAAAAACCCAGCCAGATTTTGGTTGGGTTCTTATTGATGACTGCCAAGTTTGGGCGGGTATCGCCTTAATGGTTTTCTTTAGCGTGATTGAGTGTGTATTTTGGGATTTCAATGGTAAGATTCTCATTGGCGATGATACACTGACAAGACAGGCGTGAATTTGGTTCAAGCCCCCATGCTCTGTCAAGCAAATCGCCTTCAATATCATCCATCTCTTCTAGGCTGTCAAAGCCCTGACGAACGACCACATGACAAGTGGTGCATGCTTTTGACATATCACAGGCGTGTTCAATTTTGATGCCATTTTTGTGCAGACCTTCGCATAGGTTTTCACCTTCGTTTAGTTCAACAGTAGCACCTTCTGGGCAGATTTCATGATGGGGTAGGACGGTTACGGTTACCATAAATTCTCTCAATTTGTGTTGATTTTTTAAATGTATTAAATTTTTAAACACCAGTTTAAATTAACCCATTACCAATCGGCTGTATTTGTGCCTTTTAGAGCGGATTTGATGTTTTGATCCATGATGATGGCAGCCAGATTATCACTGAGTGGTTTTAGGTTGGCGTTAGCGGTATCAATGGCTTTTTTGTCATCGCCATTGATGGCGTCTTTAAGTGCTTGCATGGCAGATAGCAGGCAAGATTTTTCATCATCTGTCATCAAGCTAGAAAACTCAGTCAATGCTGAATCCAATGCAATCAGCTCACGCTCTGCTTCAACTTTTGCTTCAATTAGCATACGCAGGCGTTTATCTTCGTTGGCATACAAGAATCCTGCTTGTAGTAGCTGTTCTTGTTGTTCAACACTAAGTCCATAGCTTGGGCTGACCTGAATCTGGCTGCGTGCCCCTGTCGTGGTCTCTTGGGCAGAGACGGTTAGTTGCCCATTGGCGTCAATCTGAAAACTGACTTCAATGCGTGCATGACCTGCTTTCATGGGTGGAATGCCGTGTAGCTCAAAGCGTGCCAAAGTGCGACAGTCTGCAACTGTTTCTCGCTCGCCTTGTACAACATGAACGACCATGCCTGTCTGACCGTCTTGATGTGTGGTGAATACCTGACGGCGTGCCACAGGAATTGGCGTATTTCTTGGGATAATAACTTCGGTCAAACCACCCATCGTTTCAAGTCCTAAGGACAGCGGTGTGACATCAAGCAGTAGTAGATTGTCTTCTTTTTTATTGATGAGTTGATCAGCGACACGAGCTGCACCCAGTGCCACGACTTCATCAGGGTTTAGTGTGCATAGGGGTTTTTTATGAAAGAATGCTTGGACGGCATCTTGAATGATTGGCATTCTGGTTGAACCGCCCACCAGTATTACCTCACAAACTTCTGACGGTTGGATCTTGGCATCTTGTAACACTTGTTGGCAAATTTGCAGTGTGCGTCGTGTAACAGGTTCTATGATTTGAACCAAAGTGTTGTTATTTAACATACTCTGAAATGGTGTGCCTGCGATCTCAATATCCACCATGGTGGCATGATTATTACTCAAGGCTTGCTTATAAGTTTTAGCCAATCTGGCAAGGCGAGCTTTTTCTTGACTGCTGATTTGAGCAGGGTCAAGATTGGCTGTTTTGATAAAATAGTTGGCAATCAGTCGGTCTATATCATCACCGCCTAAAGCACTATTACCACCTGTCGCCAAGACTTCAAACACACCATCAGACAATCTTAAAATGGATACATCAAAAGTACCACCGCCTAAGTCATATACTAAGTAGATGCCCTCTGATGTACTCTTATCCAAACCATAAGCGATGGCAGCAGCGGTAGGTTCGTTCAATAGGCGAAGCACGGTCAAGCCTGCAGCGGTTGCAGCATCTTTAGTGGCGGCACGCTGAGCATCATCAAAATATGCTGGCACGGTAATGACTGCCCCTGCAATGCTGTCAGGTGGCAATGTGGCTTCAGCATGGCGTTTTAGGTGTGATAAGATGTGTGCTGATGTTTCCACAGGAGACTTTTCACCTTGTGCGGTAACAAAAGCAGGCATGGTGTGTTTATTGCCAGACAGTGTGTAAGGGTGGGAAAACTTAATATCTGCCTTGCTACGACCCATGAACCGTTTGGCGGAGATGATGGTATTTTTATCGTCATCATAAGTTAAGGCGGTCAGTCCAACCACAGGGCGTGGAGATTTGTCGCCATAGTACACGACTGATGGTAAAAGTGGCGTATCGCCAAAACGCAACACATCGGCTTTGCCAGAACGCACCACACCAATCAACGAATGGGTTGTGCCTAGATCAATTCCCAGTGCATAACGGTGTTGATGGGGGTTTTTGGATTGGTTGGGTTCGCTGATTTGCAATAAAGACATGATATCTCTTAAAAGCTGGCTAATTTGCCCAAAAATAGGCATAAATAAACAAGGTGGCTGACTTTTAGATGACCAATTTGTATCCGATGATCAAGCACCACAATAAAATAGTTGTTGTCGCACCGATTGTAACTTTAGTATGATGTGGACAAGCGTATTATACATACAAATCACCATCATCGGTATGTGTATTTAGACTTTGGGTGAGTTTATGTTGCACATCAGTCGCTAATTTTTCTAAGAATTGAATTTTTTGTACGGTATTTTGTGCATTTTGCCAATCGTGTGCTTGATAGCATTGACTAAACTGTGTATTGTATTGCACCTTTTGATTATTGATTGTGTCAAGTAGATTTTGGATTTCACTACTGCTTTGTAGATCGTCTAGTGCCATGCGAAATTCCATCATCTCATCTAAAAACTCCCAATCGTTAATGGAGGCGTTTAGATTACACTCTATACCTGAAAGGCTAAGTAGATGTGCAGCTCGCTTATCATCATGATACAAGGTGTCATAGGCGTGATTGATTAAGGAAGCCAGCTTTGTGTCTTGACCTGTTTGGTCAGGGTGATATTGCTTTTGTAGAGATAGCAGCCCTTGTTTTAGGTTGTTCTTATCAATATCAAAGCTAATTGGCAACCCAAATAAAACAAAAAAGTTATTGGTATCCATGATCACACCGTGAAAGATTCACCACAACCGCATTCACCTGTTTGGTTAGGGTTGATGAATTTAAAACCAGAATTTAGACCTTCGGTCACATAGTCCATCTGCAAGCCATTTAAATACACCAAACTTTTTTGATCCACAAAGATGCTCACGCCATCATTATCAAATCGTTGGTCAGTATCGTTTGGCTCATCAACAAACTCAAGCACATAGGCAAGACCCGAGCAACCGGCCGTTCGTACACCCACACGAATACCTTGACCACTTCCACGATTTTCTAAAAAATCTTTGACATGCTTGGTCGCTCGTTCGGTTAGTGTAATCATAACTTCTCCTGTGTGCTTGTTGTATCACAATGATTATAGTGATGTATTAGGCGTTGGATTTTGATTGATAATCTTCAATCGCTGCCTTGATGGCGTCTTCTGCCAATACAGAGCAGTGTACTTTTACAGGTGGTAATGCCAATTCTTCAGCAATGTCTTTATTTTTGATGGCGGCGGCTTCAGTTAGGTTTTTACCTTTTAGCCATTCGGTAACAAGCGAGCTTGATGCAATCGCAGAACCACAACCATAGGTTTTGAATTTGGCATCGGTAATGATACCATCATCGCCTACTTGGATTTGTAGACGCATCACATCACCACACGCAGGTGCACCCACCATACCTGTGCCAACATTTTTGGCGTTTTTGTCAAGATTGCCTACATTGCGAGGGTTTTCGTAATGGTCAATGACTTTGTCTGAATATGCCATAGTTTTCTCTCTTTGTTGCTAGCAAATAATTTGCTTGGCTTAAATAAAAAAAGTTGGTCTTTATCTTTAGCTAATCAGCGGTTGGATAGATGTTGCCATGCTGATCAATATAAAATCGGTTTGGTTAAATCATTTTTATATAGTGCTTAATACATTAACATGGGCTTTTGTACTAAGATAGATAGTGTTCATTTGCCAATACAACATTAGCAAATGAACATATCATTATCAATATAACCAATATTTGTTGCTTGTGGGCTAATGACCCACAGAATTTAACAAGTTAAATCAATGTTCTTGCCACTCTACCTTGCTAAAATCCACGCCTTCTTTAAACATATCCCATAGTGGCGATAGTTCACGCAGTTTGTTTACTGCATCAGTGATTTGAGCCAGTACACGGTCGATGTCTTCATCGGTAGTATAGCGACCAAAACTAAAGCGAATGCTTGAGTGTGCTAATTCATCAGGGCGACCGATGGCACGAAGGACATAAGATGGCTCAAGTGTGGCAGAGGTACAAGCAGAACCTGATGATACTGCCAAATCTTTTAGGCTCATCATCAAAGATTCGCCTTCGATAAAGTTGAAGCTAACATTTAAAATGTTTGGAATGCCATGCTCAAAGCTACCATTTAAATAAGTCTCTTCAATGCCTTGTAAGCCATTCCACAACTTATCTCTTAGGCGTGTGATGTGTGCAAGATCTTCATCAAATCGCTTGGCAGACAAGGCAAATGCTTCACCCATGCCGACAATTTGATGAGTTGCCAGTGTGCCAGAACGCATGCCACGCTCATGACCGCCGCCGTGCTGTTCGGCTTTAATACGCACACGAGGCTTACGACCGACATACAAGGCACCAATGCCTTTTGGTCCATAAATCTTATGACCGCTAAAACTCATCAAATCTACTTTTAATTCAGCCAGATTGATTTTAATTTTACCGACTGCTTGTGCACCATCAACATGGAAAAGTATGCCTTTTTCACGAGTGATTCCACCAATGGCTGCGATATCAGTAACGGTGCCAAGCTCGTTATTTACTGCCATAAGGCTTACCAAGATGGTGTCTTCACGGATGGCATCAGCGACTTGTTCGGGCGTGATGATGCCTGTGCTTTCTTGTGGAGTTAGGTAGGTGATTTCAAAACCTTCTTGTTCTAGCTGGCGACAAGTGTCCAAAATGGCTTTATGCTCAATTTGACTGGTAATGATGTGTTTACCCTGAGTGTGGTAGAAGTGTGCCACGCCTTTTAAAGCTAGGTTGTCTGACTCGGTCGCACCGCTGGTAAAAACGATTTCACGAGGGTCTGCACCTACAGTTTCGGCAATCTGTAGGCGAGCGTTTTCAACTGCTTCTTCAGCCTGCCAACCAAAGCCGTGCGAGCGACTGGCAGGGTTGCCAAATATGCCATCAAAGGTCATGTATTTGACCATCTTGTCAGCCACTTCTTGTGCAATTGGTGTGGTGGCAGCGTAATCTAAATAAATTAAGGAATTTTGGCTCATACTGGTTTTACCCCAAGTAAGTTAATGGTATTAATTTGTTGGTCTTTTTTGTCACTTTTAATGCTTTGAACTTTATGTTCTTGGCGTTTGTGTTCTTGACGATCGGCGATATTTTGCGTATTTTTTGAGTGTAGTAAATCAGCAAGAGTTACTTGGCTCAAATAAGCTTCGATATGGGCAGATAGGTTGTGCCACAAATCATGTGTTAAGCACATGGCACCATCTTGACAATCACCTTTACCCCCACATTGCATGGCATTCACGCTTTCATCGACTGCGGTGATGATACTCATGACATCAATTTCATTCAAGGGTTTGGCAAGGTGGTAACCGCCTGATGCACCACGAGTGCTATTTACTAAGCCTTTTTTGCGTAGCTTTGAAAATAGTTGCTCGAGATAAGAAATTGAGATGGATTGGCGTTTTGCGATGTCGGACAAAGAAATGGCACCTTGATGGCGATTTTCTTGTACTGCCAAATCAAGTAGGGCGGTAACTGCATATCTGCCGCGTGTGGTTAAGCGCATAAAAATACCTAAGAATGCCTAGTTCGCAAAATGAACATCAGTTATAAAATTTTTGCTTATTATAATAATTCCGAGTAAATAGGTCAAGATTATTTTATAAACTTTGTTGTTGTTATTTTTAAATCCTACGATTTAAAAAATCAATCAAAATAGAATTGAAGCGAATGATGATAGATGATAAAACATTGCTCCAATTCTATTTAAAATATTGAAACTTGCCCGATGACAAACGCAACGCAACATAACTCATGGATGATGAATGAAACGATGGCATAAAATCATACAAAAAAGTGAGAAATTAGGGCGACTATGGCAATTAAACTTGCGACAATAAAGCCTGTAAAGGTACTTTTTTGTTTGGTTTTGGCTTCGCCCAGTTGAGTGCTGAGTCTGGCATTTTGGGTAGTTAGCTCATTGATTTTTTGGGATTGTTCGGTGATTTTGTTTTTTAATTCATCTAGTTTTTCAGCTTTTTGCTCAGGCGCTGGCTTTTCTGCCTTTTTGGTTTTCCGAAGCAAATGATCAATGACGCCACCGATACCAAGTTGTACTAAAAATTCTTTGAATTGAGCCACTTGAATGGCATCGCCACGAATTTGTAGCTTATCTACAGTGTGAATGCTGTGATTGGTCAGAATATGGGCAAGCTGAAAGCTGTAGGCATTAACAGTAATGTTCGCCGATTCTTTATGGGCGGGCAGTTCGCTGTCCAATAGTACACCATGATGGCTAAAAGAAGCGTATATCTGCACATGGGGAAGGTAGGTGCGTATTGATACCAACACTTCTTCTTGTGCTAGTGGATATGTGAGTTGGCGTAATTTTGGGTTTAGTCTTAGCATGAGTGTGATGGCGGATTCTAAAAATACAAGTAAAACATTAAGTAAGCCATGTGAGATAGTACCTGTATTTTTTTGTTGACTGGGGGTGCTGCGTTGCGAATGATTGATTTCTGCCATAAATCTATCCTAAGTTAATTTAAAAATTAAGATTGTGGTGCTGACGAATGCGATTTAACCCTATTGATGATTGGTGTGATTGATGCACTTCGTCTATGGACCTAATTGATGTGATTGTATCCTAAAATCATTAAAAACACAAAATCAATACTAAAAAACGCACAATCTTGTGGGCTTGTGTTGAATTTAAGGTTGTTTTGGGTAAAATTTTGACCGTGTTACATAAAATTATGTAAATTATCTTGCATATTGAGCCAAGTATTGTTATAAATGGTAAGTAATGTTTGTGCTAACAAACAACGAAATGTGCGTATATTGACTATAACTTGTGGGTATTTTGAGTGATTTTTTGCAAAATTTCTCACAATTTTGTAAAATTTTGAGAAATTTTGCATTTATCTACTTGTAAATGCTTGTTGATAGTCATACAATGCACACATCAACAATCGCCCTATACTAAGAGCATGACAATTAACAGGCTTGAAGTATTTTTAGGCGCTGTGATTGAATCATTTTTATTAACTCAACACATGAGGAACTTGATATGAATAAGTCAGAATTGATAGATGCGATCGCAAGTGAAGCAGGTCTAACTAAAGATCAAGCCACTAAAGCACTAAATGCTTTTACTGCAAGCGTACAAGGTGCTCTTGAGCGTGGTGATGATGTGGTGTTGGTTGGTTTTGGTACTTTTAGTGTGAAAGAGCGTGCCGCTCGCACTGGACGCAACCCAAAAACTGGTGAAACATTACAAATTGCTGCCAGCAAAGTACCAGGATTTAAAGCAGGCAAGGGTCTAAAAGACGCAGTGAACTAATTTACCTTGCTTAGCTAGACGATTGGCTTGGCCAATCAAAACACCCTTTGTTCAGCAAAGGGTGTTTTTTGTGCAGGTATTGGTGAGTATTGTGAATATTTGGCAAAATTTTGCAAAACATTTTGAGTATTTTTGTGATTTAGCGTATTATAGTAAGGTTCTAGTTTTTTAATCAAAATTTAATCGGTAAGTGAAATTTTATGGATAAATTGCGTGATTTTCTACACGGCTGGCCTGGTCGCATCACGATGGGTCTAATCATGCTACCAATGGTGTTTCTAGGCGTGCAGGGCATGAATGGCGGGACACACATTGGGACAAATGAGTTGGTAAAGGCAGGCGATAGCACTATTGATGTGAGCGTGTATCAATCTGAGCTAAATAACTACCGCCAACAGCTTTTACAAAACAATGACGCAAGCATGATTAACGAGCGTGCAATGGCAGATGAGGTGCTAGATGATCTCATTAATCGTGTGTTACTCCAAAACCAAACACAAGTGCTTGGTATGTCGGTGTCCGATGAGGTCATCAGCCAGATGATAGCCCAAGATGAGAGCTTTTGGCAAGATGGTAGATTTTCTAATGAGTTATTCGCTCAATTTTTAGATTATAGCGGATTGACTAAAGATGAGTTGTTCGCTAGATTTCGCACACAGCTTAGCATAAGACAACTAACCGCAAGCATATTAGGTACGGCGATTTATCCTACTTCTCAAGTGGGTCGCCTGCTTGATTTGCAACTTGAGGCTCGTGAGGTTTGGGTGCATCGTTTTGCTTGGCAGGATTATGCCGACCAAGTAAGCGTTTCTCAATCTCAAATCGAAGCATACTTTAATGAACATAAAGAGTCTTTGATACGCCCAGAATCGGTGGATTTGGCCTATATTGAGCTGACGATGGATGAGTTAAAAGTTGATGCACCGACCGAAGAGGAGATTGTGTCTCAATTTGCAAATTATCTACAAAAAAATGGCTTGAGTGATGGTCGTGAACTATCACAAATTCTACTATCAGGTTCAGATGCCAAAGCTAAAGCTAACGAGATTAGGGCAAAACTTGATAAGGGTGAGTCATTTGAGGTGCTTGCTAAGCAATATTCTGATGATCCAAGTGGTGAGTCAGGTGGCTATATCGGTAAATACAACCCTTCGGTATTTGGTAATGACGCTGGCAAGGTTAATGCTGCTTTAGTGGGGCTAAAAGTCGGTGGGGTGAGTCAACCTGTACAGACGAGTTTTGGTTACCAGATTTTTAAGGTGGTTAAAGCGGGCAGTATCACAGTTGATGGTGTGCGTGATGAGCTTGTGCAGATGGCACTAAAGCAAAAGCGTGAAGCAGCTTATCATGAGTTGATCACCAAGATTAACAACATGGCAAATGATGCCATGGGCATCAGTGATATCGCTGCTACAGTTTCATTGCCTGCCAAATCTATTAAATCTTATCCAAAAAATAATAATACCACCGAATTATCACAGCCTGTGGTGATTGATACCGCATTTGATGATTTTAATATTCAAGATCAAGCAGTGAGTGCAAATATCACTTTGGGTGATACCAAGACTGTCTGGGTGCAATCAACCAATCACCAAGAGGCTAGACCTTTAACATTGCCAGAAGCAACGCCACAGATTAAAGAGTTGCTTCACAAAAAAGCAGCGACCGAACTGGCATTGGCAGCTGCCAGTAAATTGGCGGAGCAGGCTAAAGTCTCTGGTGTTCAGTCACTGATGACATCTGGGGCAAATTTTGGTATCGCTACTCGCCAAAGCCCCAATCTTAGTATCCAAGAACGAGCCAGTTTATTTATTCATAAATCGGGTAAAAATGACATTTGGTCAGTGCAGACTGAGCAGGGTGCAAGTGTCATCATTGGTGGACCTGTTAGCAACCAAGCCGTAGAACAGATTTCGGCAGTGGAGCGTATGCAGGCAGCGATGATAATTCGTGATAATATTGGTGATGACCAGTGGTCTGACTATTTGCATTATCTAAAAGACAATACGAAAGTTACTGTCAATCGTAGTGTCTTGGATAGATGATGGCAAGGTTTTGGTATGCTTACGAAATCTGCAAAACCTTAGTCATAAAACAGCCCTTAATTGAAGGGCTGTTTTATTGGGTGGTGAGATTAGTGAACTGCCATTCATTTAAAAGCCACCATGATATCCGTTTGGTAGTTTGTTGTGTAATTGATGGCAATAAAAAAGACCTTATATTAATAAGGTCTTTTTTATTGGTTGGGTTACCAGCGAATTGGTGTGATGTGAGGGTTGGAGGCTTTTAAGTTCTCATAAGTACCCTTGACAAAGATGTCTTCATTCACGGTGTTGATGTTGGTATGACCACAGAACGCCATTGTGATGTCGCATTCTTTATAGATGATTTCCAGAGCTCGGCGGACACCATCTTCGCCATATGCCCCCAAACCATACAAGAATGAACGACCAATCATTGTGCCTTTTGCTCCCAATGCAATGGCTTTTAGTACATCTTGACCTGAGCGGATACCGCTATCTAGCCATACTTCACAAGCACTGTTCTCGGCTTGTACTGCTTGTACGCAGTCGGCTAGGGTAGAGATGGAGCTAGGTGCACCGTCTAGCTGACGACCACCGTGGTTGGAGATGACCATTGCGTCTGCTCCTGACTTAGCCGCCAAGATGGCATCTTCTGGTTCCATAATGCCCTTGATGATGAGTGGACCACCCCATAGCTCTTTGATGCGAGCGACATCATCCCAGTTTAGACTAGGGTCAAACTGCTCGGCTGTCCATGATGACAGGCTAGATAGGTCGCCTACACCTTCAGCATGACCTACAATGTTACGGAAGGTATGGCGTTTGGTGCCTAGCATATTAAAGCACCATTCAGGCTTAGTCATTAGGTTAAGAATGTTTTTTAGGGTTGGCTTGGGTGGGGCGGACAAGCCATTTTTGATGTCTTTATGGCGTTGACCTAGAACCTGTAAGTCTGCCGTTAGAATAAGCGCAGAGCATTTGGCTTCTTTAGCACGGCGAATAAGGTTTTCCATGAACTTTTTATCACGCATGACATACAGCTGAAACCAAAACGGCTTATTGGTATTTTCTGCCACATCTTCAATTGAACAGATGCTCATGGTGGAGAGTGAAAAAGGAATGCCGAACTTCTCAGCAGCACGAGCGGCATGAATCTCGCCATCTGCCCACATCATGCCTGTAAATCCTGTTGGAGCGATTGCTACAGGCATATGTACATCTTGTCCAATCATCTTTGTGGCAAGTGAACGACCTTCCATATCCACTAGCACACGCTGGCGTAGTTTGATACGGTCGAAGTCGGTTTCGTTATTGCGATAGGTGGTTTGTGTCCATGAACCAGAGTCTACATAGTCATAAAACATACGAGGGACTTTACGCTCAGCAATACGGCGTAGGTCTTCAATTTCGGTAATTTTGCTTAAATCAGCCATAATTATACCCTTAAAGAGTTGTTAAAAAGAGTTGCTAAAAATCGTGAATACAAAAATAATCAAATACCATTTATTTTACACCATTTTTCATTATTAACATATAGATAAATAAGCTACTATTATAAAAAGTGTTCAATAAGACATGAAAAATTGTGTTTTTCATTAACTTATTAACCAAAAAAGCACCCATTTAACAAATGGATGCTTTTTTAAAATAATACAACAAAAGGCAAGTCTTAAGCGGTCTTTTTCTTGTCTGTTAGGCTCATGGTGCCAAAGAACACCACAGGCCAGATAACCGCTCCAATCCACCAAATGGGGTTAAAGATGAATGCCATACCCACAAGACCTGCTTGGATGACATAATAAGTCATTGCAATGAGTGTTTTGCGAATAATAAAGCCTTCACGGTTTACCATGCCCACAACCGCACAGGCGGCAACAACATTGTGTACGCTAATCATATTACCAGCAGCACCGCCAACAGCTTGCAGAGCAACGACTTTGGCAGCTTCAATGGCGTTTAGGTCAATTTGGGCGGCAGTACTCCACTGGAAGTGAGAGAACATCATGTTTGAAACAGTGTTCGAACCTGCAATGAATGCACCAAGTGCTCCAATCCAAGGCGACACGATTGGCCACATTCCAGAAAATACATCAGCTGCACCGATTGCCAACACTCTTGGCATGGCAAGTATCGGCTGAGCAACATCGGCAGGCGTGCCAGAGTTGATGAATACTTGTACCATTGGAATGGAAAAGAGCAGGGCAGGAGCGGCTGCTAACATCGTCTTAAATGACGCACCCCAGCTTTTTTTCACCATATCGCCTTTCATGCCAAAGATGAAAATACATAAGATGGAGACAAGTAGCAGTGTTGTGCCTGGTGAATATAGAAGCTGAGTTTTGTTGGTGATGGAAGTGTCTAGAATATTACTAAAAGTGATTACAAGGTTTTCGTTCAACCATGCTTTTAGTGGCTTGATGGTGCGTGTGGCTATCAAGATGCCAATAACAAGTAGGTATGGCATGAAAGCACGCAACACAGAGTATTTGGCTTTTTCATTGACATCAATATTAGTGGCGGCAAGCGACCCTTTCCATTCTTCGTCCCATTGTTCATGAGTGCCAAAGTCAAAGGTGTTTTTTGGGGTTAAAAAGCCTGCTTTTGCCGCAGGAATGACAATCGCCATACCAACGATAGCACCAACTAATGATGGCAGTTCAGGACCGATGAATTTGGCGGTCAAGAAATAAGGAATGGTAAAGGCAAGACCGGCAAAAATAGCAAACGGTGCCGCCTCAAAACCTTGGCGGAAAGAACGCTTTTCACCAAAGAATTTGGTCAAGAAACAGCACAAAATGAGCGGAATTAAGAAGCCAATAACAGAGTGGATAAAGCCGACATTTGCACCGATTTGTACAATATAGTCGCCAAAGGCAATGCCTTTTTCAGCGATGGCAGTACCGACATCTTCTTTATTTTCAAGACCTGAATTAACACCGATTAGAATGGGTGTTCCGACTGCACCATAAGACACAGGCGTGGACTGAATGATGAGAATGGCCATCACGCACGCCATCGCAGGAAAACCGAGTGCCAGTAGTAGGGGTGCACCAACGGCTGATGGCGTACCCCAACCAGTTGAGCCTTCGATGAGTGAGCCAAACAACCAAGCAACGATAATCATCTGCACACGGCGATCAGGAGAGATACCCATAAAGCCTTGACGAATGGCGACAATGGCTTGGCTCTCTTTGATGGTGTTGAGCAACAAAATCGCCGAAAATACGATAAATAGTACATTGGCTGCGGTTAAAACACCATGAATGGTGGCAGCAGCAACTTGGTTACCACTGGTTTGCCACACAAAAAAAGATAAGGTTGCTGTTGCCAAATAAGCGACCGCCATAGCTATCTTGGCGGGTAGTCGCAAGACAACCAGCAGTACAAAAACAATGATGATTGGCAGCATTGCCAAAAAGGTATACATATCAAACACTCCATGTAACCAAAAAAAACATAAAAATTACAGCACTCTAAATACAAGCTTTAGGCTTAAAGGTATTGTTAGTACTAAATAAGCGATAACAAAGGGCTGATATAAAAAGATGACTGTGTAATTTTTATTATCTGTAGTAAAAAAAGAAAAGGTAAGATTGTTGTCAATCGATTGCTATTGTACTTACTTTTTGATTAAAAATAAATATTTTGTATGAAAATTTCTAAGTTTTTTTGCTAACAATATATGTTAATTGACACCCAAGTCATCAATAAAATTGGTAAACAGGGGTGCTTTTGTAAAAGTTTTAGGAAAATCTAGGTTTTGGTGGTTGTCTTTAAATCTTAAATGGGCAGTGATTGATGATTTTTTTTGAGAAAAAGGTTGTTTATTGATTGAATGTTAGCTGTTGGTTTGGGTTGTTATTGCTTATGGTATGGGTAGGCTTGCGATGTCCATCACTCCAAAAGGGTAGCATAAAAGGCGTGTGGGTGTCATCAGTATGGGAATCATCATGCCTAACACTTCAAATGCTTTATGATTTGGGTTGGTTATGTTTGCTAAGTCAAGCACCTGTAAGGTCGGTAATGCCCTAACTTGATTGGCATAATGATATAGGCGATGGGTATCATCGCACAGATGACAGCCGTCTGTGCCAAGTAAATACCATGTGGCATCTACATTGGTAATATCAAAGAGAGCTAGTAGCTGTTGACGAAATTGTTGATATTCATTGATGTTGACACTGTTTAGGGCAAATCGGTTGTGTGCAAGGTGGTTTAATTGCTTGATAAAATTGTCATTATTCATAAAGAATTCATACAGAAAAAAGTCAAAAATGGTGTAAAATAACGATGGTGTGGGTAAAAATCACAGCTGTCATTATAACTTAAAAAGGCTGATAAGGTGTTAAAGAAAATCATTCGTTGGGCGTTTGTATTGGTTCTTGCTATTTTTCTTGGCTTTCATGCTATGGTGGCAGTTTTACTGGGTGCAGGTAAATTCATGCCTGTTACAGAATCGGCATTTATGATGGCACACCGTGTGGGTGGGGGCAGTGTTCAGCAAACTTGGGTGGATTATGACAATATCGCTAAGTCTGTTAAGCAGGCAGCCATCGTCAGCGAAGATGCTAGATTTAGCCAACATCATGGTTTTGACTTTGAGAGTATCGAACGAGCCATCAAGACGAACGAAGCACGAGGGGCGATTTCAATCGGTGGTTCAACCATCAGTCAGCAACTTGCCAAAAATCTGTTTTTGACATCGCATCGGTCATACATCAGAAAGGCGGAAGAGGCCATCATTGTGGTGATGATGGAGGGTATCTGGGATAAAAGGCGAATTTTGGAGGTGTATTTGAATGTGGTGGAGTTTGGTGATGGCATCTATGGCATTGAAGCGGCGGCACGGCATTATTATGGTAAATCTGCCAAACAGCTGAGTCGTGAGCAGGCGGCACTACTGATTAGTATGCTTCCTAATCCAAAATACTTTCAAAAAAACAACAATGCCAAACGACTGCGTAGCAAACAGCGAATTATACTAGCTCGCATGAACTCGGCAATACTGCCTAATTAGACTAAAATGACACAATTGGGCGTATCAATATACAGTCAAGATCATATTGTTGTAATGGGTCAATGAAGATTGGCATATCAGATAAAAACACTAAGATCAACAAAGTGAAAGATAGAACATGAAAACAAAAGCATCATCTGCTGAATACAGCATCGAACAGCAAGCAATGCAAAGTGTATTGGGTATGACTCCCCCGCCTGCACAGCTTACCGAGATTCAATCTCTTGTCAATGAGGTGGGTGGGTTTGCTCCTGAATGCTATATTAATCGTGATTTATCCACCCTAAGATTTCAGTTGAGGGTGTTGGCTCAGGCGGTGAACCCTCGCCACCCATTACTTGAACGAATGTTGTTTTTGACGATTTTTTCATCAAACATGGATGAGTTTTTTGAGATTCGTGTGGCAGGACTGCTACAAAAGATGAATAATGGAGATAAGTCAAGCAGTTTAGATGGTCGCAAGCCATCTGAGCTTTTGGCGGAGATTAGTCAGGTGGCTCATCGTGCAGTTGATGAGCAATATCGTATCTTAAATGAAGACATCCTTCCAGAGCTTGCTAAGTCTGATATTCGCTACCTTAAGCGTCATGAGCTGACAGATGCTCAAAAAGCATGGATGCGAGAATATTTTTTCAATCAAGTGCTGCCAGTGCTAACCCCAATTAGTATTGACCCTGCACACCCATTCCCCAGAGTGGTTAATAAGTCTTTAAACTTCATTGTCAGTCTAGAGGGCAAAGATGCCTTTGGTCGTGATATTAACCGTGCCATTGTGCCTGCCCCTCGCTCATTGCCTCGTGTGATTCGTCTGCCAGATGAATTAACAGGTGGTAAAGATCATCACATCATGCTGTCTGCCGTGATTCATGAACATGTGGGCGAGCTTTTTTTGGGCATGAAAGTAACTGGGTGTCATCAGTTCCGCTTAACTAGAAATGCTGATTTGGCGTTGTCTGATGATGTTGAAGACTTGGCGAAGGCACTAGAAGGCGAACTAGATAACCGCCGTTTTGGGCATAAAGTGCGTCTGGAGGTGACAACCAATTGCCCTAAAGAGATTTATGAATTCTTGCTTCAAGAGTTTGAGCTAGAAGAAAATCAATTATATCGAGTTAATGGACCTGTAAATTTAACTCGTATGCTGACAAGTTTTGATAAACCCGAACTTAAGTTCACACCGTTCGTACACACCGTTCCTAAGGCATTTCGTGGCATGGAGGCGGTGCGAGTTGCCAAAGATGATACATCAATGTTTAGCACCATCAAAAAACAAGATGTGTTGGTGCATCACCCATTTGAATCGTTCGTTCCGGTGGTCAATCTGCTTTGGCAAGCAGCAAACGATCCAAATGTACTTGCCATCAAGCAGACGATTTATCGTTCGGGTACAAACTCGGAGATTGTTCAAGCCTTAGCCGCTGCTGCCCGCAATGGCAAAGAGGTTACAGCTGTTATTGAGTTAAGAGCCCGTTTTGATGAAGCGAGTAACATTGCTGTTGCCAATATGCTTACCGATGCAGGGGCGGTGGTAGTATATGGCGTGGTTGGCTATAAGACTCACGCTAAGCTCATGCTGATTGTGCGTCGTGAGGGAGATAAAATCCGCCGTTACGCTCATCTAGGCACAGGTAACTATCATGCAGGCAATGCAAAGGCTTATACTGATTATGGGTTGTTTACCGCCAATAAGCAGATTTGTGAAGATGTGCATGGCGTATTTATTCAGCTGACAGGCATGGGCAGACCAATGCCTTCGCATCAGATTTTGCAGGCACCTTTTGCCCTGCATGATGGACTGATGCAAATGATAGATGATGAGATTCATCATGCTAAAAATGGCAAAAAAGGACGCATTATTATGAAATGCAACGCCATCACAGAACGCCAAATCATCAATAAACTCTATGAGGCGAGTGCTGCTGGTGTTGAGATTGATTTGATTGTACGGTCTATTTGTTGCTTGCGTCCCCAAGTGAAAGGCTTGTCTGAGAACATTAGGGTGCGTTCGGTGGTCGGAAGGTTCTTGGAGCATACCCGAGTGTATTATTTTGGTAATGATAAGGATGGTGATGGTAAAGAACGCCTGTTTTGTGCAAGTGCTGATTTGATGGATAGAAACCTGCTACACCGTGTGGAGGTGGCATTTCCTATCTTGAACGCTAAGTTGTTTAAACGCATTTATGAAGATGGGCTAATCAATTATCTCAATGACAATGTGCAGGCGTGGGAGCTTGATGGGCGTGGCGAGTGGAATCAGGTACATCATGCAGAGTGTATCCATGACGCACAGCAGTTACTTTTGGAGAAAATTTGTCTATGAGCTGTCCTTGTGGTGGTGGGCTGTATGATGAGTGCTGTAAACCCTTGCATGACGGCAGACCTGCTGATGATGCCAAGCAGCTCATGCAATCTCGGTATGCAGCATTGTATCTAAAAAATGTGGACTATATCATCAAGACGACCGCCCCCAATCAGCAGGGCTTGCTAGACAGGGCGGTGTTATTGGAGTGGGCAAATGAGATGAATTGGTTGGGTCTTGATATCATCAGCCATACCCCTAAAGTTGGTAAACGCCATGCCCAAGTGCATTTTTATGCTTATTTTGATAATGGGCAAGGTAAGCAAACTCATGATGAGCTATCCACCTTTGTGCAGATAGATGGTGCGTGGTATTTTCTTGATCCAACCGTGCCTATACCTACCAATAAGCAGCCTTGTTTGTATGGCAGCGGTAAAAAATTTAAGGCGTGTTGCGGTCAGTTTTTTAGATAATTTGCTTAAAAGTGAGATTTGTTGATGGGTTGTGGCGTTTTTCTTATTAAAAATGTGTATAATAATAGCTTTTTTGTGCAAGCCTAAACAACAGTATGAAGTTTATCGTTAAGTTATTTCCTGAAATCATCATGAAAAGCGATTCAATTCGCAAGCGTTTTGTGAAAGTATTGACAGGAAATATCAAAAATATTTTAACTCGTCATGATGAATGTGTTCGCGTGATTCGCCATTGGGACTTTTTAGAAGTATGTTTTGATGATGACGATTTGCAAGAAGTTTTGCTTGATGAACTCATGCGTATTCCGGGTATTCATCACATTTTGACAGTGGAAGAATCACCATTTAGCGATTTGCATGATATTTTCTTGCAGACTTTGGCAAAGTTTGGCGATGATTTGCAAGATAAGACTTTTTGTGTGCGTGTTAAGCGTCGAGGTCGTCATGAATTTGACTCAATGGAAGTCATGCGATATGTGGGTGGCGGTCTTAATCAGCACATTGCAAGTGCTAAAGTGCAGTTAAAAAATCCTGATGTCGTGGTGCGACTTGAAATTGATAATGACAAGTTATTATTCATCAAAAGTCGCCATGAAGGGATTGGTGGCTTTCCCATTAGTACCCAAGAAGATGTATTGTCGCTCATCTCTGGCGGTTTTGATTCTGCGGTAGCAAGCCATCTGTTTACCAAGCGTGGCAGTCGTGTTCATTATGTGTTTTTTAATCTAGGTGGCAAGGCACATGAGATAGGAACAAAACAAATGGCGTACCAGCTGTGGCAACGCTATGGCAGCTCGCATAAGGTGCGTTTTATCACGGTGGACTTTGAGCCTGTGGTCGCTGAAATTTTGACCAAGATTGACGATGGTCAAATGGGCGTGGTGCTAAAACGCATGATGGTGCGTGTGGCCAGTGCCATTGCCAAGCATCATCGCATTGAGGCATTGGTAACAGGTGAAGCACTTGGGCAGGTTGCCAGTCAGACGCTAACCAATCTACATATGATTGATAAGGCAAGTGAGGTGCTGATTTTAAGACCATTGATTACGCACAATAAACCTGACATCATCAGTATGACTGAACAAATCGGTGTGGCAGATATTGCTAAGTCCATGCCTGAGTTTTGTGGTGTCATCTCAAAAAGCCCAAACGTTAAGGCGGTGGAACATAAGGTGTTGGCAACGGAGGCGAATTTTGATTTTTCGGTACTTGACCGTGCCATTGATACAGCCATCTCTATTGATATTCGAGATATTGCCAATGATAGTCAGCAGGAATATGCGATTGAGACAGTGTCGTCTGTACGGTCTGATGAGATAGTGCTAGACATCCGCCCCACTGATGAGAGTGAGGATAATCCGCTGAATCTATCAGGTGTGATACGAATGCCATTTTATCGATTATCTAGCAGTTTTGGCGAGCTTGACCAAAGCAAAATTTATCTTTTGTACTGCCAGCGTGGTGTGATGAGCCGACTACAAGCCGTGCATCTGCAACAAAAAGGCTTTCATAACATCAAAGTGCTACAGTTAACCAATTAACCAACCATCAAAAATCAACAAGCCAATTTGGCAACTATTAAGGCGATAAACATGACTAATGAACTTATTAAATCATCCATCAAATCAATCCCCAACTACCCAAAAGCAGGTGTAACTTTTCGTGATATCACATCACTATTAGAAAATCCTGCTGCGTTTAAAGCGACCATTGATGCCATCGTGGTACAGTATCAAGATAAGGGGATTACCAAGATTGTTGGTACGGAATCTCGTGGTTTCATATTTGGTGCTCCCATCGCCCTAGTTTTGGGGGTCCCATTCGTACTGGTGCGTAAACCAAATAAGCTACCTAGAGAGACCATCGCTCAATCCTACGCCCTAGAATACGGTGAGGATAAGCTAGAAATTCATACTGATGCCATTACAAGTGATGATCGTATTTTGATTATTGATGACTTGTTGGCAACAGGTGGTACGGTCGAGGCGACTGCCAAACTGATTCGTAAGCTGGGTGGTACAGTGCAACACGCCGCCTTTGTGATTTGGCTCAATGGATTGGGTGGTGATGTCAGACTAAAAGGTTTGGATATTCAGCCTTTCTCATTGGTGAGTTTTGAAGAATAACCAAGAACCTAAGTTTATTGTAACATAAAAGGCGGTGATAATCCGCCTTTTAATTCGTCTTTTTTGAGATATTTGTACGGCTGGCTTAACCAATCAAATAATCAATCACTACAGGAGCATGGTCGGAAAACCAAGTGTCTTTATATACCCACGCACCAACCGTTCGGTCTTTCCAGTCTGGTGAGCAGGCTTGATAGTCAATACGCCAGCCTACATTTTTGGCACGAGCTTGCCCACGATTTGACCACCATGAATAGACCTCGGACTCTTTACGAACCACACGAAAAGTATCAACATAACCAAGCCTATCATAGATATGATCAAGCCATGCTCGTTCGTGCGGTAGGCAGCCTGAAGCCTTTTGGTTGCCAGACCAGTTTTTGATATCAATGCGTTTATGTACAATGTTGTAATCGCCACAGATGATGACAGATTTATCCTCATCACGCCAGTTCTTTAAGATGGTTTTGTATTTATTTAAAAACAAGTCTTTGCGAGCTTGGGCGTCATCGCCTGATGAACCAGAAGGCAAATATAGTGATGAGATGAATACAGGTTTATCAAGTCCTAAATCAAACTCTGCTGTGATGAAGCGACCTTGCGAGTCTGCCAGCTCAAAGCCAAGCCCACGACTAATTGAGATAATAGGTAGGCGACTATAGATGGCGGTGCCTGCATAACCTGCACGCTCAGCAGGAAATAGGTGGGCATACCAACCGTCTGGTTTGAATTTATCCGTCCATTGTTCGTGTGTAATGCGTGTTTCTTGCATACATACCACATCTGCTTCGGACTGTGCTAGCCAGTCAAACAACCCTTTTTTCTCGGCTGCTCTTAGACCATTAACATTGATAGAGATGACACGAAGTAGTTGATTGCTCTTGAGATTGTGATGGGATTTAGGTCGGTGTAAATAGGGCATGGTAGGTAATTTTATGCTAAAATTGACTATTTTAGCATAAAATTAAGATGATTAAAGCGGTTTTGAACCTAAAATTTTCGGTTGCAACACGGTCATTTTTATGTACAAATCTATAAAAGAGTAGTCGGCGGTCGGGCTATTGGTTGATCAATCGCCGATAATCGTTTCTTCATGCGATTTCCAATTATACGCACCATATAGGAGTATTTGCATCTGACGAGTGCAACGGTGGAGCATGATGTTTTTTTGTTCTTCTAGGTTTATGGGGGTGAAAGTCTGTTCACCATCTTCGTCTAGGTTTGGTGTATAGGTAAGTTCAAGCCAATCAATAATCCAAGAAAAAGACAAATTGACACCAATCTCTGCCAACAGATAACGATCTTCTTTGCCGATGTGTTCAAAGGCAGGCTGTAACGCCAAATCATCGCCCATGATTTTGGCAAAGTATTTAATTTGCTCACTGATGGCATGACGAACCGCCTCTGAGCCACCAAATCGCTCGCTGGCGATGAATTGCCAGTATCTAGGTTGTGCATCTACTGCCTTAAAGAATAGCTGTACACTTTTGGCAATCTGTCTTTCAAAACTGCGTTTTTTCCCTAGCTGCATATGCTCACGCAGTAGTGCCATCGCTGAGCCAAGCTCATCTTCAACCAAAGCCTTGCCCAAACTTTCCATGTCATCAAAATGACGATAAAAAGCAGTTGGTACTACACCTACCTCACGGGTGACTTGGCGTAAGCTGATGGAGCTATAGCCTTGTCCCATCATGCACAAGTCTAATACAGCGTTAAAAAAGGCTTGGCGGGTTTGGCGTTTTTTTTGCTCTCGGGTTGCAGGTTTTTCTTGGTGCATGGGTATATCCATTAAAATTAGATAAAAAGCGATGGCTGCCTTTAAATTCTGTATTATGAATAAAATTGTGATAATTTTCAATCAATTTCATAAAATATTGCATTCTGCACACACATTAGACAATAAAAAACCAAGCCTAGTAAGTAGGCTTGGCGGTATGACAGCGATTAAGAGTGAATCTTGGTGCAGTCAAGCAGTGCGCTGTTGTCTGCTTTTAGTATTTGAGCTTTGTCGCCGTCTAGCACCAGTGTCATTGGTTTATTGTTGCCTTCGATACCCTCGTTGGTATTAAAGCGTTTTTTGTCTTTGTCGTCTTGATTAAGGTCATAGACGATGTCATCAGCAGTGAGATGAGCTTCCATCTCTCCTTCGTGTTCATGTACGACAATGTGTACAGTCTGATCGCCACATTGGAATTGATCGCCTTCGTGATGATGGTGGTCATGACCTGCATGGTCGTGAGAATGCTCATCATGAGCATGTTCATCGTGAGCGTGCTCATCATCAGAGTGGTCTTTATCATGGATATCGGTTACAGCAACTTCACTGTCTGTGACAGGCTCAGCAGGTTTTTGTTCGCAGGCAGTCAGAGCAAGGGCGAGCATCATGGTTGGTAGAATGATTTTTTTCATGTTTTTACCTTAATTGATTAAAAATAAGTGGTCCCATCGCTCATTGATGGTTCATCACCGATAGCTATATTGTAACAAAATTTCCCAAAATGGCAACAGCTCTCAATGACAAATTAGCAATGATACTGGTCGTTTTTGTTGCCGATTCTACTATTAAATAAGGGGTGTATCCAAATACCCCCCCCTTATTTAATAACATTACTAATACATCAAGCCTGCTTACACATTAAAGCGAAAGTGCATCACATCGCCGTCTTGGACAACATAGGTTTTGCCCTCCAAGCGATTCTTACCAGCGGCACTCGCTCCTTTTTCGCCACCATACTCAATAAAGTCAGCATAGCTGATGACTTCAGCACGAATAAACCCTCGCTCAAAGTCGGTGTGAATGACGCCAGCTGCCTGCGGTGCAGTTGCTCCAATTGGTACTGTCCACGCACGCACTTCTTTAACCCCTGCGGTAAAGTAGGTTTGCATTTTGAGTAGTTCATAGCCTGCTCGAATCACACGGTCAAGCCCAGCTTCACTCATGCCCATGCCTTCTAAGAACTCTGCCTTTTCGTCTTCGTCTAGTTGGGCAATCTCTGCTTCGATTTGGTTGCATAGTGGCACGACTATTGCATTATCCGATTTGGCAAATTCTTTGACTTGGTCAAGATATGGGTTATTTTCAAAGCCGTCCTCGCTGACATTAGCGATATACATGACTGGTTTTAAGGTAATCAGTCCATAACTTCTAATCAGTTTCTTTTCATCATCATCAAGCCCTGCCATTCGTGCAGGTTTACCATCTGCTAGTAGTGGCTCAACTTTGTTAAAGACAGCCAACATCGCTTGGGCGTCCTTGTCTCCACCTTTGGCTTTTTTGCTAAGGTTGGTGATGGCTCGTGTTACCGCTTCTAAGTCAGCAAGAGCAAGTTCGGTGTTGATGGTTTCAATGTCTGATAAGGGATTGACTCGTCCGTCCACATGAATGACATTGTCATCATCAAAGCACCGTACGACATGAGCGATGGCGTCTGTCTCACGGATATTGGCGAGAAACTGATTGCCCATACCTTCGCCTTTAGAAGCACCTGCCACAAGTCCTGCGATATCCACAAACTCCATAGAGGTTGGGATAACTCTTTCGGGGTTGACAATCTTGGATAATTCTTTTAAACGAGGGTCTGGCACAGGAACGATGCCTGTGTTTGGATCCTTGGTGCAAAAGGGGAAGTTCTCGGCAGCGATGCCTGCTTTGGTCAATGCGTTAAACAGCGTAGATTTGCCCACATTAGGCAGTCCGACAATACCACAATTAAAGCCCATAAAAAACTCTCTACAAATAAAAAAATTCTGCTTAGTTTAGCAGATTTTCATAAAAAATGCTTTGCTTTTTAAGTCTGGAGTTTAAGGATATTGTCATACTGGCTTATCGCAGACCCGCCAAAGGTATACCCATGCCTATAAGGTCGGCATCAATAAATTGCCGATACAAGGGGCGAATAAACTTGCATAAAAAAGATGCAAAATCTGATTTTGCTTGCTATAATACAATAAATTTTACAACTTTTCGTAAAATCTTTCCCCTTTTATCAATAGTAAGGAAGTTTATCATGGCAATCGAACGCACTTTATCTATCATCAAGCCAGACGCAGTTGGTAAAAATCACATCGGCGACATCATTGCTCGCTTTGAAAAAGCAGGTCTTAAGCCTGTTGCTGTGAAATACAAGCACCTAACTCGTGAAGAAGCAGAGGGGTTTTATGCAGAGCATAAAGAGCGTGGTTTCTTTAATGATTTAGTGGCATTCATGACTTCAGGTCCTGTGGTGGTATCTGTACTAGAAGGCGAAAACGCAGTTTTGGCTCATCGTGATATTCTAGGTGCAACCAACCCAGCCGAAGCTGCTGCTGGTACTATCCGTGCAGACTTTGCTGTAAGTATTGATGAGAATGCTGCTCACGGTTCTGATAGTATCGCTTCTGCTGAGCGTGAAATCGCTTACTTCTTTGGTGCGGACGAGATTTTCCCACGCACTCGTTAATCAATGTTGGGCAGTTTATCTGCCGATATACATTGCACAAAACAGCTTGCCGATTGGTAAGCTGTTTTTTTGATTGCTTATAAATCGTATTTACAAACTGCTTTGCCATGAGTAGGTTGGTGGGGATTTGTTTATATTGAAAGTTCATGACTTTATTAAAAAATTTTAGTATAATGTGCCATTTTTATGATTATTTTATAGCCAATGACGCCAGCACAGCCCATGAGTAAAATCCCTGTACATCAAGATGGTTCATTAGACATCACTTCCAATAAAATCAATCTGCTTGGTATGTCCAAAGAGGCATTGGGTGAGTTTTTTGTGTCGCTTGGCGAAAAGCCATTTCGTGCTACCCAAGTGATGAAGTGGATTTACCAATTTGGGGTGGTGGACTTTTTTGAAATGACTAATATTTCCGAGAAGTTACAAGAAAAGCTGAATGAAGTAGCGTGCATTGTGCCACCGAAGGTAAAATTTAAAGAATTTAGCAATGACGGCACTCGTAAATGGGTGTTTGAAGTGGCGGGCGGTTCGCTTGTTGAGACGGTGCTGATTCCTGCAGAAGACGGCAAGCAATTTGGACGAAAGACTTTGTGTATTTCATCACAGGTGGGCTGTGCACTTGATTGTTCTTTTTGTAGTACAGGAAAACAAGGTTTTGAGCGAGACTTAACAGCAAGTGAGATTATCGGTCAATTGTGGGTTGCTAATCAGTCTTATATGGAAGATGTTGCTCCTACCGAGCGTGAAAACCGAGTAACTAATGTCGTCATGATGGGAATGGGAGAGCCGCTGCTTAACTATGAACCTGTTGTAGCCAGTATGTCGCTTATGCTAGACGACCATGCATTTGGTTTGTCTAAGCGTCGTGTTACACTGTCAACATCAGGCGTTGTTCCAAAAATGTATGAACTTGCCAAAGACATCGATGTGGCACTTGCCATCAGTTTGCATGCCCCAAATGATTCGTTGCGTAATGAGCTTGTACCCATCAATAAAAAATATCCGTTATCTGAGCTGATCGCTGCCGCCAAAGCATATGTCTATGATGAAAATCCACGCCACAAAAAGCATGTAACCATTGAATATGTCATGTTGCAAGGCGTAAATGATACCGATCAGCACGCCCATGAATTGGTAGCATTGCTAAAGGATTTGCCAAGCAAAATCAATCTTATTCCCTTTAATCCATTTCCGCACGCTCCTTACGATCGTTCTAGTAATAACCGCATTCATGCGTTTAGCAACATTTTGAATAACGCAGGCTTTGTATGTACTATTCGTCAGACTCGTGGTGATGATATTGATGCAGCGTGTGGGCAGTTGGTGGGACAGGTTGCCGATCGCACTCGCCGTGCCAAAAAATGGCAAGAGAGTATTGAAAAGCGACAGGATAAAACCAAAGTATCCAGATGATTTGCTAAAGTGTTTAAAGGCTGTTAGAATGAAACAAAGTATCCGCCATCACACGGCAGGCAGATTTGGTAAAATTGCCATTTTGTTCATGACCATGCTGATGGTCGCTTGTCAGCATACACAGCCAATGCAAAAAAGCATGGGAAGGGTTGTTGCTAAAAACCAAATTGCACATACTTATACACAGCTTGCCGAGCAGTATTTGCAACTAGGTAGAATAGATGATGCCAAAAGACAGCTGGATCTGGCGATACAAGCGAGCGATCGCCATGCAGCGGCTTATCGCACTTTGGCACGAGTGTATCAGACAACCAACGAGCATGAGCATAACAAACTTGCCAAAACTTATTACCAAAAGGCACTATCGCTTGATGATAGGGATATGCAGACGCATTATGATTATGGCGTGTATCTGACAGGTAATCAAGAATATTCATTGGCACTTAAGCATTTTGAGAGAGCGGCTAGAGAGATTGGTTTTGATGGACGGCTGGCAGCGATTGAAAACATTGCCTATATTCGTAATATCTTATGGGAAAATCTACCCACTAAGACAAATTTGGATTTGGCGGTATCGGCATTTAACCGAGCGGTTAAGGCGGGAAGCTTAAATGCGGATTTACTCACTCAAGCATTATACCTAAATATAGAAAAAGATAAACAAACTCAGGATAAGTAGCATCGGCTTAATGCCAGACTTATAATATAACAATATTGACTGTTGGAAAGTATCATGACTCATCATAGCCCCATCAAACGCCGTTTTACTCGTAAAATTATGGTTGGCAATGTTGCCATTGGTGGCGATGCCCCTATTAGTGTGCAGTCTATGACCAACACAGACACTTGCGATGTGATGGCAACCGTTGCTCAGATTCAGCGGTGTGTGGATGCAGGGGCTGACCTGATGCGTGTGTCCACACCGACGATGGAAAGTGTGCAAGCCTTTGGCGAAATCAAAAAGCGTGTCTCTGTGCCACTCATTGCCGATATTCATTTTGATTATAAAATCGCCTTGGCAGCAGCAGAAGCTGGGGCGGATTGTTTGCGAATCAATCCAGGGAATATCGGTAATGAAACCAAAATCCGTGAGGTCATCGCCTGTGCTAAGCATCATGGTCTGCCTATCCGAATTGGTGTTAACGCAGGTTCATTAGAAAAAGACTTGCAAAAAAAATATGGTGAGCCAACCGGTGAGGCGATGCTTGAGTCGGCAATGAGGCATATTGATATTTTGGACCACCATAATTTTCATGATTATAAAATTTCAGTCAAGGCGAGCAATGTCTTTTTGACGCTAGATGCTTATCGTTTGATTAGTCAGCAGGTGGATTGTCCACTGCATCTTGGTGTAACCGAAGCAGGCGTGTACCGCACAGGAACGGTTAAGTCAGCGATTGCACTTGGTGGACTGCTATTGGAAGGTATTGGCGATACGATGCGAATTTCTTTGGCGGCAGAGCCAGAAGAAGAGATTAAGATTGGTTTTGATATTTTAAAATCTTTAGGTATCCGTTCAAATGGTGTGAATTTTATCGCTTGTCCAAGTTGTAGTCGTCAAGAATTCAATGTCATTAAGGTGATGACTGAGCTGGAGGCACGACTAGAAGACATTCGTGAGCCAATGGATGTGTCAGTGATTGGTTGTAAAGTCAATGGTCCTGGCGAAGCTAAAGAAGCTGATATTGGTGTGGTGGGGGCAAATCCTAATTCATTGGTCTATAAAAATGGCGACAAAAGTCATTTGATTGATACCGCCAGATTGGTTGATGAAATTGAAGCGATGGTGCGTGAAAAAGCAAAAGCGTTGGCAGAAAAAAGGGCAAATGAGATTGTCAGGGTGGCTCAGTGAGTTGCTGAGTGTAAAATCAAGGCAAGCTGAGTTCAAATAAAAAAACCACCAAACATCACTTGATAAGCAATGACTGATTTGCCAAAAAAGAACATTTGTAATCGGTAAAATAAGCCAAAAGAATATCCAAAAACCGTTATTGAGTTTGAGGTGTTAAATATCAAAAGGTTTTTGAATAAGTGAATAAAATCCGACCAATTGATGAATTTGGTGGATATTTTAAGTAGTGAGTACTTTAAGTAATAAGTATTGAAAGTAAATTGTTCAATTTGAATCATAAAGGATTTAAAAGATGAGTAAAATTACTGCCATTCGTGGCTTTAATGATATTTTGCCTGCCGAAACTGCCAAATGGCGTGAAGTGGAGGCGATTTTAACCCAAGTATTAGATGGTTATGGCTATAGCCAAGTTCGCTTGCCATTTGTTGAGCAAACGGAGTTGTTTGCTCGTGGGGTGGGCGAGGCGACCGACATTGTTGAAAAAGAAATGTTTGGTGTGGTGCATGGCAATCAAAACACAGGCAAAGAAGAAAAAGAGGTATCTTTTACCTTACGCCCAGAAGGAACAGCAGGGTGCGTGCGAGCGATTATTGAGCATAATCTGACTCGTGGCGACACGCCAAAGCTGTGGTATCTTGGGTCGATGTTTCGCTACGAACGACCACAAAAGGGGCGTTATCGTCAGTTCACTCAGCTTGGGGTAGAGAGTTTTGGTTCTGCTTTGGCTGATGCTGATGCCGAGCTGATTGCGATGACGGCGATGATGTGGAGACGACTTGGTATTGATCAGCATGTTGTTTTACAGCTAAATACACTTGGTGAAGCACATGAACGCTTGGCTTATAAAAATGCCCTTGTTGAGTATTTGACTAAGCATCTTAATAGGCTTGATGCCGATAGTCAGCGACGAGTAACTACGAATCCGTTGCGAGTGCTTGATAGTAAAGATGAGCAAACACAGGCGATTTTGGTAGATGCACCCAAACTTTCTGACTTTCTAGGAGAGGAGAGTCGTACACACTTTGAGCAGGTGCAAAATTATCTGCGTGCGTTGGGGATTGAGTTTACGATTAATGAAAAACTTGTGCGTGGATTGGATTATTATAATAAGACCGTCTTTGAATGGGTAACGGACAAATTGGGTTCACAAGCAACTGTCTGCGGTGGCGGTCGCTATGATGGACTGGTGGGTATATTAAAAGGCAATCTTGAGCAATCCGAGCCTGCCGTTGGTTTTGCGATGGGGCTTGAACGCTTGATGTTGCTTATTGAAGCGGTGAATCCTATTGAGATAAAGGCTGACTGTGATGTCTTTGTTGTGGCTAGCGAAAGCGTGTATATGAATGCTGTGATGTACGCCAACGAGTTACGCACACAAAACCCTGATTTGCGTGTTAAAATGGCGTCCGCCACTAGCCTAAAATCACAAATGAAAAAAGCAGATAAATCGGGGGCAAAATATACCTTGATTATTGGTGAATCGGAAGTTGTCAGTCAAACTGTGTCAGTGAAAAATATGACCACAGGAGAGCAAAGCAGTCGTGCGATGACGGATTTTAATTTTGATTAGTTGGTATCATTAGTCTATAGGATTAAGATGGTTGGTGCTGTTTGACAATATAACTGCTTTGGTTAATTATTCGTCTGCGGTTTATGTTAAAATTCATTGAACAACACCATTTATTTAACACTAAAAATATTTTAAAGAGTTGATGATGAGCGATGAATTGGTAGTAAATGATAAACAAGCCATGGGTGCCTTAAAAAAGCATGGCGATAAAATCGTATGGGCGATTATCTTGGTGCTGGCTGGCTATTTTGGCTGGGAGTATTATCAAAAAAACTATGCTAAAATTGACACGGTGGCGGCAGATATGTACACCGCCATTGATGAGCGTAACAATGCTTTAAAATTAGCAATTCAAAATCCTGATTTGGGCAAGGACGCTAAAGCATCGCTGGCTAAGGATGAATCGGTCTTATTCGCCGAGATAGATAAGCTGGTTGCAGAGCATCCTAATACAGTCTATGCATGGCAAGCACTCATGCTAAAAGCACGCCATCAAGCAGATGCAGATAAGCTGTCTGATGCCATTGAAACACTAGAGCAGGCTCAAAAATTAAAACTTGATGATGTAGGGTTGTTGGCATTGACAGAGTTGAGATTGGCTCGTGTGTTGTTGGATAATAATGAGATAGATAAAGCATTAACCATAGCAAATAAAGAGCTGCCAAAAGCTTTTGAAGCATCTCGCCAAGAGGTATTGGGTGATATTTATGTTACCAAAAATGACTTTGAACAAGCCAAAACCGCCTATCTGACAGCATGGGAAGCATTGCGTGAGCGTCAAGAAAATCGTGCAGTTTTAAGTCTAAAGCTACAGTCTTTGGGCGTTCAGGTTGAGTCGATTACACCAAAAGAGCCTGTGATTGCCAACACGCTACCAAACGATGTTTCTGCTACTATGGATAATGCTACAGCTGAGCGTGTGAGTATAGAAACACAAACTACACAAAACGGCAATTAGGGGTTATTAAATTGGTTTTATAATAACCATGCAAATTGTTTAATTCATACATTAGTGATAAGATGGGCAGACTTTTAAGGGTTTGTCTGGACATAAGAAGGATAAAATATGCACGCTCGTTTTACAAAAACTGTTTTGGTATGTGCTTTGGGTGCGATTGCACTAACAGGCTGTGCCACAGGCATCAAAGGCGAAGATAAAAAACCTGCAAAACTCATTAAGATTGATGCACCTATAGGCGTGCTATCGCCTATCTTCCAAGCATCGCTTGAGCAGGGGCGTAGTTTATCAAAGGGCGAGCGTGTCAGCAAAAAAGATATTGTTGATTTGCAAGTATCTGAGGTGGACGATGTATTAGTAGCAGCAAGTCGTGGCGGTATTGTAAGTGCCATGAAAGAGGGTCGTCCGCTTTGGTCGGCTGATTTAAAAGATGCCATCACAAGTGGTGTGGCGACCAGCAAGGCAGGTAAAGTTGCTGTTATTGGTACTCGTTCTGGCAAGGTGGTGGCATTAGATATTGCTACAGGTGCAAGCCTTTGGGAAGTATCACTACCAACTTCAAGCCAAACCCCAGCACTCATCAGTGATGATCGTGTGTTGCTTTCTGCCAATAATGGCATTATCTATGGTCTAGACTTGCGTACAGGTCGGGTGGTTTGGCAGTTTGGTACGCAACAAGCCGATATCAGTGTCCGTGGTGCTTCCAAGCCACTTCATTTGGATGGGCAAACGGCTTTATTTGGCATGGCAGATGGTCGTATCCATGCAATCAATCCTGCTACAGGCTCTCCACTTTGGGCAAGACGAGTGGGCTTGCCGACTGGCGGTAGTGCGGTAGAACGCATGAGTGATGTTGATGGCACGCCATTGGTCGTAGGTCAATATCTATATGTTACTAGCTTTAGCGGGCAGTTAGTGGGCTTTGATATGTCTACAGGGCGAGCGATGTTCGCTGCTAAGATTGCCAGTACCAAGTCGCCAACCATCTTGGGTAATGCACTAATTACCACAGGGGTGAATGGCGATGTGAAGGCGTTCAACCGATTGACAGGCGAAGAGCTGTGGTTGAATGAAGAGCTAAAAAATCGTAAGCTAACCAACCCTATTGCTGTTGGCAACCATGTCGCTGTGGGCGATTACGAGGGGGTTATTCATTTATTGGATGTAACTGGTAATATCGTTGATCGTGTCCAGACCAAAGGTGAGTTGACTAGCTTACAAGTTGTCGGTAATCGTCTATATACTCAAAGTGCTACAGGTGTGGTGAGTATTTGGCAGTTTTAATTGCTTATTTGACTCGCTTATGAAGATTCCTTTGTCATTTTGATGGCAAAGGAATCTTGGTGTTCTTATAATGCTAAAAAAACCGACAAAAAACTTACCATCTGCACTTGATGTTTTTGTTTTTAATCGTTGTGTTATCAATTTTATCGTTAAAATTATTTGAGAAGTTATGAGTATTAAACCTGTGGTGGCCTTGATTGGTCGTCCTAATGTTGGAAAATCCACGCTATTTAACCAAATTACCAAATCTCGCCAAGCCCTAGTTGCTGACTTGGCAGGTCTAACCCGAGACCGTCAATATGGCGATGCACATTTTGAAAATAAGTCCTTTATCGTGGTTGATACGGGTGGCATTGGTGAAATGGATGATGGTAAGGGTAATATTGATGACTATATGGCAACACAGTCCTATACCGCCATTCATGAGGCAGATATTGTTGTCTTTGTTGTGGACGCACGAGTGGGTCTGATTGGGGCAGACAGCGAGATTGCCAGATTTTTACATACATTAGGCAAACCTGTGTATCTGGTGGCAAACAAGATGGATGGTGTGCATGATGCGTCATCAGCAGAGTTTTTTGCCCTAGGTTTTGGAGAGCCATTTCCAACTGCCGCCAGTCATGGTAAGGGCGTAACTAGTCTGCTTGAGGTATTAACTGCTGATATGCCAGAAGATGAGGTGGAGGATGAAGATGCTGAGCGGACGCTTAAACTTGCCATCATCGGTCGTCCTAATGTTGGAAAATCAACACTGGTGAACCGCCTACTTGGCGAGGAGCGTGTCGTGGTGTTTGATATGCCAGGTACGACAAGGGATAGTATCTATATTCCATTTGAGCGAGAAGGAGAAAAGTATACACTGATTGATACTGCAGGCGTGCGTCGTCGTGGTCGCATTGATGAAAAGGTAGAAAAATTTTCTGTTGTTAAGACCTTGCAGGCAATCAAAGATGCCAATGTGGTCGTGGTTGTGATTGACGCCAAAGAAGGGATTGTTGATCAAGATTTGCATATGCTAGGCTATGCCTTAGATGCAGGGCGTGCTATTGTTATCGCCATCAATAAATGGGATGGGCTAACCCAAGATCAAAAAGATTTTATCAAGCTAGAAATCGATCGTCGTTTTAATTTTGTCCCATGGGTAAAGATTCACCTTATCTCCGCCCTTTATGGCAATGGCGTGGGTAATCTATATCCATCTATCCATAAGGCGTATGACGCATCTATGTTTAAGGTGTCAACCAGTCGCCTTACTCAAATTCTACAAGATGCGGTAGAAAATCATCAACCGCCAATGGTAGGGGGTCGCCGTATCAAGCTACGATATGCTCACTTGGGTGGGCATAATCCACCAGTGATTGTTATCCATGGCAACCAGACGAGTGCATTACCCAAAAGTTACCAACGCTATCTTGAGAATATTTATCGTGATGTCTTTAAACTTGAAGGTACGCCGTTGCATGTGGAATTTAAGCAAAATGCCAACCCATACGAAGGCAAAAAAAATCCAAAAATTAAAAATAAAGCCAAAGTCATGCGTGAACGCAAACGCATCGCTGAGTTTAAAAAGCGTGACAAAAAACGCAAGTAATTAACCATCTGGCCATCAAAGAGCAAACCCTAATCAAATTTAGGGTTTGTTTGTTTTTGGGTGGTATTGAGAATTAGGGGCTGATTGGCTCGGCGTTATGTTAGAGCAGCACGCCTTGCGAAGTTGCTAGTATTGTTCGCATGGGGTTAAAACTTTTTCTGTGTTCTGGTAGTATTCCATATTCAAAAATGGCTTGTGTGTGGGCTTTGCTAGCATAACCCTTGTGCCTGTTGATTTGATAGTTTGGATAGATCTTGGCAAAATCATTCATTGCTGTATCACGGTGTACTTTGGCTAGAATACTGGCACAGGCAATGGATGTGTGAATGCTATCACCTTTGATGAGTGTATGGATGCATGGTTGAAATTCGGCAAATCCATCGGATAGTATCGGTGTGGCATTGCCATCTATGATGATGGTTAAATCATGGCTAGATGTGATGTGATTGATGTCAATCAACTTCTCAATGGCAAGTCGCATACCAAGCAAAGTGGCTTGATAAATGTCAATCTCATCAATAACAAATGCCGGTATGTCAATAATGGCATAGCTTTGGCAGGTATTTTTTATGGGTTCAACAACTAAATTTCGCTTTTTTTCTGATAGCTTTTTACTGTCGTTAATGAGCATGATTGATGTGCTTGATAAATCCACTTGCCCAAATTCCCCTGTCAACGCATTATCTAAAATCACCGCCCCTACCGTCATCTGCCCAAATAGCGAACCACGACCAACTTCATCAATGCCAATGACGATGGTATCGGATGTCAGCTTGTGATTTTTATGGCTAATGGCTGTGCAATGCAATGTGTGAGTGTTTTGACTGTGTGCTTTTGAAGGTTGCATGGTTTTTAGGCTTAGGTGTATTTAGTTGTTCTTGGTGTAGTAACTTAGTACCGTATCGGCAGAGTTTTGGCTACTGGCTTGTTTAATGAGTTGTACTGTGTTGATGAGTTTGTTTTTTTGTTCGTTGGAGTTGGCAAGAATGCAGTTTGCTTCATGAGCGATATTTTGAGCGGTGGCGTTACCTTGTATTAGCTCTGGCACGATACTTTTGCCTGTGCGTTCAAATGCTAGGATATTGGGCAGGCAAACATAGGGGGTCTTAATCAAGCGTTTGGCAATGGCGTAGGTTAGGGCGTTAACCTTATACACGACCACCATCGGAGTGTTTAGCATGAGTGCTTCTAGGGTTGCTGTACCACTGGCTAAAATGGTTAATTTTGCCACCTGCATGGCATACTGACTGGCGGTGTAATTACTGTCGTACTCGCTACAATCTTGCCAGTCGCTTGGAGTAAAGGTCGTCAGTCGTGATGATAAATGAGGTGCTTGCTCATTGATGATTGCCCGCACCATCACTCGATGTTCATCTTTGGCAAGTGGCAAAATGGCAGTCAGTGCCGTATGAGTCTGGCATAACGCATCAAAACTTGCCAATAAAGTTGGTAAAATGGCACGAATCTCACTTAAGCGTGAACCTGCCATCAAGCATAGTGTGTTGGTGGATTTGGTGAAGTTTTTGGGTTGTGTGTGATGGATTAGCGGATGTCCGATGCACACTGCAGGGTGATGATGTTTGGCATAGACAGGCAGTTCAAAAGGAAATAGGCACAATACCAAATTGGTCGCTGCCTTGATGCTGTGAATGCGATTTTCACGCCATGCCCAGATGCTTGGGCTGACCATCTGCACGCAGAATACGCCTTTGGGTTTTAGGGTCTTGCCCAATCTTAGATTAAAGTCTGGTGCGTCAATACCAATAAAGATATCAATCTGATTTTTATCAAAGGCACGAAGAATCTCTTTTTTGGCACGAAATAAGTCGGGCAAATGTTTAAGTACTTCAGCCAAACCCATGACGGATAAGCGTTCCATATCAATGATGGGCTTTAATCCCATTTGTATCATGCCATGACCACCCACGCCGACCCAGCAAATGTTTGGGTGTAGTTTATTCATTTGTTGCATAAAGTCTGCACCCAGTGCATCACCTGAGATTTCACCTGCAACGATGCCGATGGTCAGAGTGTCTGTCATAAACTATCCAAATAATTAAGAATAAAAGCTGTATTTTACGAATTTCTATGGATGCTTGTAAATAGATTGGTGATTTTTTAAATATTTGAAAATATTATATTATCATAATAAAAAATAATAAATAGTCTTTTTTTTATTAAAATAAACCATTTTTTATTTTGAGTGTTTTTTGGCATACTACAACTAAATTATAAGTTTTACTTGTATCATCATAGGATTATATTATGAAATTAGTCATTGCAATCATCAAGCCATTTAAGCTAGATGATGTTAGAGAAGCGTTAATGGCGATGGGTATTCATGGCATGACAATCACGGAGGTTAAGGGTTTTGGGCGTCAAAAAGGTCATGCCGAAATGTATCGTGGTGCTGAATATGTGGTGGATTTTTTGCCCAAACTAAAGATAGAGGTGGCTGTGAGTGAGAGTTTGGTTGATGATGTGGTCAGTGCCATTGCAGGTGCTGCCAATACAAGAAAGATTGGCGATGGTAAAATTTTTGTGCAGTCGTTAGATGAGATTGTGCGTATTCGCACAGGCGAAATGGGTGAAGAGGCTTTATAAAAATCAGCAAAAGGTGGTAAAAATGAAAAAATTAATCAGCCAATTTGGCTTGGGGTTTGCGGGGGTGTTGCCTGTTGTGGTCATGGCGAGTGAGCCTATGCTTGATACCGGTGATACAGCTTGGGTATTGACAGCGACCGCCTTAGTTTTGATGATGACCATTCCAGGGCTTGCATTATTTTATGCAGGTATGGTGCGTAAGAAAAATATCTTATCTACCATGATGCACAGTCTAGGCTCGGCAGCGGTCGTTTCTGTTGTGTGGGTTGTGATAGGTTATTCGCTTGCATTCTCAGAAGACTCTATGAATGCTTTTATTGGTGGGCTTGATTATGTGATGCTGCATAACATTAGGTTGGAGGAATTAGATGGTAGTATCCCAAAATTACTAATGGTTATGTTTCAATTAACATTTGCAATCATCGCCATGGCAATTTTGGCAGGTTCGCTCGCTGAGCGCATTAAATTTGGCTCATTTATGGTGTTTGCTGGGGCTTGGACACTGCTGGTATATGTGCCTGTATGTTATTGGGTGTGGGGCGGTGGGTGGCTGACCGGCGATGCACTTGATTTTGCAGGTGGTACGGTGGTGCATATCAATGCTGGTGTGGGTGGTCTGGTGTTGGCCTATTTATTGGGCAGTCGCCGTGATTATGGCAAAAGCAATCTTGCTCCTGCAAACTTAACATTGACGCTCATTGGCACAGGTTTGATTTGGGTGGGTTGGTTTGGCTTTAATGGAGGCTCGGCATTGGGTGCTAATGGTCATGCTGTGATGGCTTTAATCACCACTCAGGTAGCTGCGGCAGTTGGTGCAATCACTTGGCTGATGGCAGAATACATGAAGCGTGGCAAGGCGTCTGCGTTAGGAGGGGCATCTGGTGCGGTAGCAGGTCTGGTTGGGGTTACACCTGCGGCAGGCTTTGTGGATGTATTTGGTGCGATGGCGATCGGTGTGCTGACCGCTTTGGGGTGTTTTGTGATGATTTATTATGTAAAAAAACGCCTAGGTGTAGATGATGCACTAGATGCTTTTGGGCTACATGGTATAGGTGGTGTCATTGGTGCAATTTTAACGGGTGTTTTTGTAAGTCCTACCTTGTATCCTGAGGTCGCTAATGTGCCGTTGTTGGAGCAACTTTGGCTACAGATTGAGGGGGTAATTGCCACCTTGATGTATGGTGCGGTGATGACATTTATTATTGGCGTGATTATTAAAAAAACCATGGGACTGCGTGTAGATGCCGAAGAAGAATATCAAGGTCTTGACCTTGCCATTCATGGTGAAAAAATTGCAGATTGATGACTGTAATAAAAAAACCAATCTTAATGATTGGTTTTTTTATTATGAATGACTTATTACATATTGATTTTATTGCGTTTTAGTAGTACAAGTACTGCCCCAGTACCACCATCATTAGCAGGAGCAGAGACGAACGCCATCACATCAGGGATTTGGCGTAACCAACCATTCACACAGGTTTTGATGATGGCATCTGTACCCTTGCCATGTACGATTTTAACGACTGTTTCGCCATTTTTTAGGGCGTTGGCGATGATGGTCTGGACAGCATTTCGAGCTTCATCAATGCTTGAGCCATGCAAATCAACTGCATCAAACCAGCGTAATTTACCTTGTTTTAGTTGCTCAAATACTTTGTTTTGTAATGTTGGGTTTTTGTAGCTTAAAAACGCTTCGCCTGCCACAGGATTTAACAAGGCTTGCATATCGGACAATTTAGCACCTGCTAGCTCTTCACCGCCTTCGGCATTGGCACGGCGAAGTAGGGTGGTGGGGTCTTTGGGGTTGGTTTTTTGGGCATGGCTGATGGACTGCTCATGTTTTAAGGGGCGGACACCGCTCATTGCTTGCATGAATAGCACCTTGTCTTCATCAATGCTCTCATGATTAAAGCGTTTAACTTGTTGAGAGACTTCTTTTTTGCTCATGACAGTGGCACTGGCGGGCTTTTTGTTGTTGTCGGTCTCAGGTTTGGTTGAGGATTTGCCACCCATTTCTTTGAGTTGAGCTTGGGTATCTTTTGAGAGTAAATCTTTAAATGTTGTCATGGTTTAACCTATTTTAAGTCATGGGTTTATTTTTTGTCGCAAAAAACTAATGATGATGGGTAGTATACTAAATCCAATAATACCAAAAATCACATAAGTAAAATTATCCTTGATGACAGGCTGATTGCCAAAAAAATAGCCAAGCAGAACAAAAGATGCAATCCATAAAAAACCACCGATGATATTATAGCTGATAAATCGCTTATAATTCATACTGCCTGCTCCCGCCACAAAAGGGGCAAAAGTGCGAATAAAAGGCAGAAATCTGGCAAAGATAATGGTTTTACCGCCATGCTTTTCAAAAAAAGTCTGAGTGGCGATGAGATGGTCTTTGTTAATCAAGCGGTAATTTTTTGCAAATACTTTAGGTCCGATATATTTTCCAATATGATAATTTAGTGTATCGCCAAGTACCGCTGCGATAAATAGCAAGGCGATGAGTAGGGCGGGGTTGAGCTTTCCTGTAAAGGCTACTAACGCCCCTACTGCAAAGAGTAGGCTGTCACCTGGTAAAAATGGCATGACCACAAGACCTGTCTCAACAAAGATAATTAAGAATAAAATCCCATAAATCCACATGCCATAGTCTGCTAAAAATACCGTCAAATGCTTATCGATATTTACGATGAGATCAATGAGTTGTAAAATGATGTCCATGTCGTAAGACCATAAATATAAAATAAATCTGCGTATTATAGCATATTTGTTCAATGTTGGTTTTTTGCGACTAACAAAATCTAAAGTAGAGATTTTTGTACTTGGGGTGAGTGGTGCTTTGGAATAATAAGTAGGTTATGGTTTGTTAATAAAACCCCTTACTGATATTGAAATCAATAAGGGGGGGTGATGAGTGGCCATTTATTTTTTAAATTACATGGCTTAACTTGAGAGTTGGCTTTAAGGTAGATTAAAATGTGTATTGCAGTTTAAAGCCTATCTCTTTGGTTTTGTTTTCTGGTTCGCTGTAGCTTGCTATACCTTGGCTACCATCTTCGCCTGTTTCAATGCGTTCAAAAGTATTGGAAGTGGGGACATTCCAACCACGATAATAAGGGGTGTAACTAATTTTGGTTTGGTTAGCAAGCTGCTTACTGATGGGTAATTCTATTTCAATACCACGAGCATTGTGCTGTTTGAGTGTGATGGTGCCGTGATCACCTAAGAAGGAGTACTGACGACCATAAATACCTTGATTGTAAGCAATTCGTGGTAAAAATTCAAATCCGTGAGCCAAAGCTATTTTTGCACCCAAGCCTACTTGTGTGTAAGCAGTTTTATTTTTTCTATCGTAATCCTCTGAATCTATGCGGGAGCTTAAATCTCTTAGGACTCGATATCCTAAGCCTGCTTCACCAATGATACTTAAGTTTGGGCGAATTGATTTTTCATAAATATACAGTGAGCGGATGTCATAAGAGAGACGAGGTGCACCTTTTAGGTGTATTGAGCCATAAGGAGATCCTTCAGGATTTTCTTCGCTAGGATTTTCACCACCTGTATAATCAACTTTGCCTTTGGCGTATCTACCCTCTAATTTTATCGCATCTTTCTCATTAAAACGATACTTAATTGACCCATTAAGTGCATTCAAGCTACCTTGCTGTTGCATGAAACGCTCACCATTTGTGTATTCACGGTATGTTTCTTGATAGCGTTCAATACCTAAGTTGGTTTCTACTGCTTTTTTGGCGTGTGCTAGAGATGTGTATAATAAACCACTTGTCATTAGCGATACGATAATAAATTTTTGCATAGGTACCTCAATTAAATCAATGTAAAATGCCATTGGCTGATTGTTGATGTCTTGCAAGATTAGTGATATATACTAGAAGTAGAGTTATTTTGCTATCGTATTTATGTATTTGCCATAAAATGGATTGGATCCACATTTTTGTAAAAGCCCACTTGGTTAACATAAGTGCATAGCAGGGCTTGATGATAAAATCACCTAAATACTTGATTTGTGGGATTGAAGTTAAGCAAAACCCATGGGATTAAGCGGTTGACGACCATTTTTCATATACAGTTGTACGATTTTTGCTCAGACCATCAATAAATGTAAATGGTGCTATGGGAGTTAATATACTCTAGTATTTTTGCAAAATACAGCCGTGAAATGTAGCAGGGTTGTCCCATTTACATGAAATAATCCTGCTATTAATAAAGCATTATTATAACATAAAAATTAGTCAATACAAGTGTATTGGTAGTTATACTAAAAAATCTATGATTGTTGAATGCTTATTATACATTATATTATTGAGATGGGCTGATAACCAATCTTATTTTTTTGTTCCAATCATACCACTGATGACGATGATGGCAATCCCAAGCAGGCTTAGCCAGTCAAGCCGTTCACCAAACAACACCGCCCCAAAAATGACCGAAAACACCACGCCTAAATAACCCAATACCGCCACGACAAATTTTTGTCCCACTTGATAGGCATAAGTCATGAGAAGCTGTCCACCCAAAGCAGTCACTCCAATGGCGATGATATAGGGTAGATTTGCCCAACTGATGGGCGTAAAACCAAAAAATGCCGCCAATATTCCTGAGATGATGGCAGATAAAAGTGAGAAATAAAATACAATCCGCCATGCAGGTTCGCCAAGCAAGCTAAGTTCTCGCACTTGTAAATAGGCATAACCACTAATTGCTCCGCTTGTCAATCCGATAAACATGGCAAAGATATCACCCCCTTGGCTAGGTTTTAATAAAATCACCACGCCCAAAAATCCTAAGATGAGCGATATCCAGCTGATAACAGATGGCTTTTGTTTTAAAATGATGATGGAAAGTAGCCCTAAAAAAATGACAGAGGTGTTTTGTAGGGTGCTGGCAGTAGCAAGTGGCAGGTGTAGCACCACATAAAAATTCATCAGTAGGGCAACCAAACCTGACAATGACCGCCAAAAGTGTTCCTTTGGATAAGCTGTGCGAAAATCCTGCCCTTTAACCCAAGACAAACCACCTAAAATAACCAATGAAGATAGTACTCGCCAAAAGGTAAGTTCATAAGTGTGCATGGCAAATTTTTGTCCTGCCATCTTAATGGAGACAAGCATAAGTGCAAAACACAAGCACGCAAAGACCATATAAAATGAGCCAAAGAATGAACCTTGATTGGGATTGGTGGGTGAATTTGGCATGGTGTATTATTGGGTAATCAAAAAGCCGTTCGCCTTGAGTTTGTCGAAAGAGTGATGGTTTTATCATCATGATTTGACAGGTTCTCTACGAACGGCACAACCTAAATTTGTGGTCAATTAACGATTTGGTAAATGCTCTTTGACTGCCTTGGCGAACTGACGCAAGATATCAACGGTAGCGTCCCAGTCTAGACAACCATCGGTTACTGATTTGCCATATTCTAATTGACTTAGGTCGGCTGGGATATTTTGACGACCACCTTTGAGATGGCTTTCAATCATCAGTCCCATGATGGACTTGTTGCCGTTTTGGATTTGGCTTGCGATGTTTTGGATAACCATGGGTTGTAGGTAAGGGTCTTTGCCAGAGTTGGCGTGGCTTGCATCTACCATGATTTTTCCGTTGGTTTTGCCTTTGGCAAGTTCATTTTCTGCTAAGGCGATGGCCGTTTTATCATAGTTGGGCTGGTCATTGCCACCACGCAAGACAACATGGGCGTAACGGTTGCCTTTGGATTTGATGATAGAAACCTTACCATCTGACGATAAGCCTAAAAAGCTATGCCCTGATTTAACTGCTTGCATGGCATTGACAGCAACAGTCATTGAGCCGTCTGTACCATTTTTGAAGCCAACAGGGCAGGACAGACCAGAGGACATTTCACGGTGAGTTTGGCTCTCGGTGGTTCTTGCCCCAATGGCTGACCAACTGATTAAATCCTGCATATATTGAGGGGTGTTGGGATCTAATGCTTCGGTAGCACAAGGCAGACCTTTTTCGTTCAGTTCTAAAAGGAGCTTTCTTGCCATGCCAAGCCCTTTTTCAATATCAAAACTATCATCCATGTTAGGGTCATTGATAAGACCTTTCCAGCCTGTGGTGGTGCGAGGTTTTTCAAAATATACACGCATGACAATAAACAGCTCATCTTTTAACTCATCTGCCAGAACTTTTAATTTGTCGGCATATTCGTGAGCAGCGACGGTATCGTGAATGGAGCAAGGACCAACAACGACCAAAATGCGTTTATCAACACCATCTAAGATGTCTTGGATAACCTGACGACCATGTAGCACGGTGTTAAAGGCTTGGCTTGATAGGGGGTAGGTGCGTTTTAGTTCTGTGGGGGTAATTAAAGGGGTGATTTTTTCAATATTCACATCATCAATTTCGGTATGGTGAGTTAAAAATGACATAAGGCTACCTTTAGGATGGCTTGGATTTATAATAGAAATAAAGATGGAGATAAGGATGCTACCAACTGAACGCAGTCGCATCAGATAAAAATACTAACATTATGCACACAATCCGCCCATTTTACAAGCGTATCACGCACAAAAATACCAAAAAATTAAGTATTGGTTTGTTAATAATAAAAAAACATAAGAAAAAGTTATGCGAGGGTGTCAGATGAATGCAACTGTTGGTTGAATTTGACGAATGCTCTTTTAGAAATATATGGGCTATGATATGATAAATAAATTTTTTAAAAGTGTGAGAAAAATAATGATTACGCCCACTTATGCAGACATTCAAGCCATCGTTGCTGATGATTTTGCCATCATGGATAAGCAGGTTTTTGGCAGTTTAAATTCCAAAGTACGCTTAGTTATGCAGGTATCTAAGCATGTCATTGATGCAGGTGGTAAGCGGATGCGACCACTCATTACGCTGCTGACTGCACGAATGCTACATGATGAACAAAGTCAGCAGGCATTGGAGCTTGGGGCGATTACTGAGATGCTTCATACTGCCACACTGGTACATGATGATGTGATTGATGAATCAGGGCTTAGACGGGGAAGACCGACTGCTAACGCCACTTGGAATAATGCCACAGCTGTACTGGTGGGAGATTATCTGATTGCTCGTTCGTTTAATTTGCTTGTTGGATTTGGTAATTTGCCGTTGCTTCAGCTATTTTCTGATGGCACTTGCGATATTGCAGAAGGAGAGGTGTTGCAGTTACAGCATCAGCACAACCCAGAGACTACCGAGGAAGACTATCGTCAAATTATTGATGGAAAAACTTCAAGATTATTTATGATGGCAACGCAAGGGGCAGGGATTTTGGCAGGTCGTGACGATTTGCTTGAGCCTTTGGGTAAGTTTGCTTATCACTTTGGTAATGCCTTTCAGATGATTGATGATGTGCTTGACTTTACAGGCGATACAGCGATGATGGGTAAGAACCTAGGCGATGATTTGGCGGAGGGTAAGCCGACTTTACCGATTATCAAAACCCTAGAAATTCTAAAGGATACCGATGCCATCAATTATGACAAGTTACGCATCGCTGTGCAGACAGGGAAGGTTGATGATGTAGGTGAGCTGATTGCCTTGGTGCAACAATCTGGGGCATTGGACTACTGCAAGGCAAAAGCCTTAGACGAAACCAAACAGGCTCAACAATATTTAGAAGTATTGCCTGTCAATAAATATCGTGAAGGACTGTATCAGCTGACCGCATTGGCAAGCTCTCGTTTGGTGTAAAACTGTACACTAAAAATCTTGACAATCATCCATTCATGGTTATATATCACACATTTTGTAACAAAATATTTCAAATTGGTGTGATGGAATAACCATGATTTTTTTGATTCTTGCTATTTGTGCTAGCGTACTGGTGTCTGTATTTTTAAAGTTTGCTCGTCAACAACGCCTTGACATCATCCAATCTATTTTGGTGAATTATATGACCGCCATGGCACTGTGCATGGCGTTACTGAAACTGAGCTTTGATGGCATTGGTAATGTGGCGTTTGGTAAGGTGTTTGTTTTTGTGACATTGGGTATTTTATTGCCTAGCTTATTTGCTTATCAAAAAAACCAAATGGCATGGTCAAAGTTTGGCAAGTGGGGTGATATTGGGCGGTCTTAATTTTGCTAATATCTTATTTTATATCAAAGCTTATCAAGCCTTTAAAGATGACCCCACCTTGGTGTTTGCAGGTATGAATATTGGGGTGATGTGTTTGGGTGCGATTGTGGGCTTATTGGCTTTTAAAGAAAAGATTTCAAAAATCAATGGCATGGGCATTGTACTGGGCATTTGTGCGGTGTGGTGTTTATTTTATTTAAAATAATTAAAAAATACTAGCTAGACAAGCGGTGTTTTTATGATGTTATTGGGCATTAAATATCAATCTTGCTTGGTCTTACCCACCTTACTTTTGGCAAAATTAACCTACAGCCAAAACTTTGCTGTAGGCAATCACAGAACTGTTCATGGGCAATGAAAAAAGGTAATATTGCAAAATACTACCTTTTTTCATTGCAAGTTTTGATACAAACTTTTGCCCAATTTACCAAAATCCTTTATAATGAGTCCCCATTTTGCCCAAAGAATTTAGAGTATGAGTCAGCTAAACCCCCGCCAACAAGAAGCCTTAGCCCATGTGTCAGGTCCTTTGCTCGTTCTGGCAGGGGCAGGGTCGGGTAAGACATCGGTCATCACCCAAAAAATCGCCCACTTGATTACCAACTGCCATATTCCTGCTGAGCGAATCACTGCCATGACCTTTACTAATAAGGCGGCACGAGAGATGAAGGCTCGTGTGAGCAAACTTTTGCCGAATGAAAAAACTCGTGGTTTGACGGTCTCTACCTTTCATCAGTTTGGCTTGCAGTTTTTGCGTTATGAGCTGATTCATACGCCCTTAAAAAGCAATTTTAGCATCATGGATGCAGATGACGCAAAACGACTGCTGATGGAACTAATGATGCGTGATAATATGAGCGGTTCTGAGAGTCGTGAATTTGCAGGCAAGGCGATGAAGTTTATTTCAGATTGGAAGAATGATTTGATTGCTCCTGAAGATGCAGCGACCACTTTATCGGACCCAGAGGACATGATTTTTGCCCATCTTTATGGATTGTACGAACGCAATCTTAGGGCTTATAATGCGGTGGATTTTGATGATTTGATTGTTCTGCCTGTCCGTATTTTAAAAGAAAATGAGATGGTGCGTGAAAAATGGCAACGCCGTATTCGTTATTTACTCGTAGATGAGTATCAAGACACCAACACCGCTCAATATGAACTGGTTAAGCTCTTGGTTGGGCTAACTGCTCGTTTCACGGTAGTGGGTGATGATGATCAATCCATCTATACATGGCGTGGAGCAAAACCTGAAAATATGGCACTGCTCAAGCAGGATTTCCCTAATCTGCATGTGGTCAAACTTGAACAAAATTACCGCTCTACCAATCGCATCTTAAGTGCGGCAAATACCGTCATCGCCAATAATGAACATATCTTTGATAAGGCATTGTGGTCAAATAAAGGCGAGGGGGCTTATATCCGTGTGATTACTTGCCCAACAGATCTAGATGAAGCGGAGCGAGTTGTTAAAGAAATCGTCGCCCATCGTCTGCGTCATGGCAACCTATGGGAGCAGTATGCCGTACTATATCGTTCCAATTTTCAAGCACGAGTATTAGAGACTGAGTTGCGTCAGCTGAATGTGCCTTATAAGCTCTCAGGCGGTACATCCTTTTTTGCTCGCACGGAGATTAAGGATGTGATGAGTTATCTGCGTATCATTCTAAATCCTGATGATGATGCAGCTTTTTTACGCATCATTAATACCCCAAAGCGTGGTATGGGTTCTGCTACGCTAGAAAAGCTAGGCCTACTTGCCCAAGAGTATGGCATATCTTTACTATCCGCCTGTTCGCACGCAGGGCTAAAAGCAACGGTGGGAGCAAAAGCGAGCAACACGCTATATGCCTTTGCTGAGTTTATTGAATATTATACTCGTGAGCTGTATGACAACGCCGACCCCATGCCACTGGTGCGTCAGATGATTATTGAAACAGGCTATATTGATTATATCAAAGAAGATAGCAAAACCCCCCAGCAAGAAAAGAATCGACTTGATAACATTGAAACGCTGTATCAGAGTATCGCCACACTCATTAACCGTGCCGAAGATGACGAAGACACGACCATTGAAGCTGTGGTTCGTAAGATGATGCTATTAGATATGCTAGAGCAACAACAAGAAGAGGAAAATACCAATAAGGTCAACTTGATGACCTTACACGCTGCAAAGGGTCTGGAGTTTGATCATGTCTATATCATTGGTGTTGAAGAGGAAATCTTGCCACACCGCAATTCTTTGTTGCAAGATGATATTGAAGAAGAACGCCGTTTGATGTATGTGGGCATTACTCGTGCAAGGCTTGAGCTGACTTTAACTTTTGCTCAAAAACGCCGTATGGGTAAGGATTTTAAAACCACCACGCCATCACGGTTCTTAGATGAGTTACCAACCGATCATGTTGATTATCCTGCTAAGCGTCCAAGCAACAAAGACCCCAAGCAGATCTCTCAAGACTATCTGACCAATATTCAAGCGATGTTAAATGCTAAACGCAATGGTTAGGTTATACCAATGCTGTGCGTAAGCATAAATGGACAATGTGTATATTCTTATGAATACTTAGCTACTTTGCCAGACTTGGCATTGATGGTAAGATTTTTTGAACTTTTGGACTGTTAAGCTAATTTTGCTGATTTTAATAAAATAAAAAACTTGGAGAAACTGTTGCAAAATCCTAATAATGCTGAGTTAAAAGATATTTTACAGCGTATCTTAGCACTAAAAGAACTGCCTGAAACCCAAGTGCTAAAGCAATTGGTTGATGAGTTGCGTGTCGACGAGGGTGATGAAGACGCTGCCAATGAAAAAATAAGTCAGCTGATTGCCTTGGTTGAGCAAAACCCTGAGTATGGCTCGGGGCTGGCGGCGTTTATTTTGCGATTGACGAATAAATATAATCAAGTAACGCTTTATACGGATACGGGTATCGCTTCTGACCAAAGTTTTTCTTATAGCGTTAACAGGCTAATTGGGCATCGCTTTTTACCACTGTTACCCGAAGAAGATTCGGTTGTTGAGCTTGCTAGTTTTTTATTTAACAAACGCAATGACTTGCGTTGGGTACGCATGATTGATGGTGCTAAATGGGATAGGCTAATTGAGCTGATTCATGTTGATGATGAAGACTTAGCCTTAGTGGCAACCGCTAAAAATAATATTCTAAATGCCATAGTTATCTTATCATACCGTATTAGTGGTATGGGTCTGCACCCTGATTTAATGTCAGCTTATCCGCAGATGCTGAATCATTCAGCAGCTTTTGTGGCACAAAACCAAGAAGCTGTATTGTATGTCAATCAATACCGAAAGACACATGAGCTAGATTTGATGACGGACATCACGCCTGATGAAGACATCAGTCCTGCACCACTGCTTGTCATGCTAGAGCAATGCCACGAGATAGTTACCAATGTGCGAAAACGCATCTATAAGACTGGTATTTCAATTCGTCTGACCAATATGCTTGTGCGACTTGAGCAAAGCTTGCATAGAATGCAGGTGCTTATTGAGCTGGTTTCGGACAACCAAAAAAACCGTGATAAGGCAATTGTTGAATTGACCGCACAGATTGTGCGTACAGCAAAGACTCGTTATAGCTTTAGTTATTTGATTGAAAATAATACAAAGCTGTTATCTCGCAAGGTTACTGAAAATGCTAGCCGAGTAGGGGAGCACTACATCAGCACTGACCGCACAGGCTATCGCAAGATGTATAAAAAAGCAGCGATTGGCGGATTGCTTATTGCATTTATGGCGACCATAAAAATTTTGGGTTCATCATTGGTGTTAGCTCCAGTCGGTAGGGCTTTTATCAATAGCATGATTTATGGTTTGGGCTTTGTTGCCATTCATATTGCAGGCGGTACGGTTGCAACCAAGCAGCCAGCCATGACAGCCGCCGCTATTGCATCAACCATTTCAGATGGCTCGGGCAATAAAAAAACCCAACAGCTGACCAAATTATCTGAGCTGATTGTAGATATTTTACGGACGCAGTTTGTAGCGATTTTGGGTAATATCTCGATTGCTATGCCAGTGGCTCTTTTAATTGCTTATGCATGGCCATCAATCACAGGCACGCCCATGATTGATGGCTATAAGGCGGCACATCTATTGCATGAGCTTGATCCTATTCGTTCGCTCTCTTTGCCACATGCGGCAATTGCAGGTGTGTTTTTGTTCTTATCGGGGCTTATTGCAGGTTATTATGATAATCTATCAGCTTACAATAAGATTGGTGAGCGTATCCGTCGCCATCGCTTGTTGTCGCATATCTTACCAAGTGCTTGGCAAGAAAAGCTAGGTAACTTTATTGAAGCGAATCTTGGGGCAATCATGGGTAACTTTATCTTTGGTTGCTTCTTAGGCAGTACGGCAACCATTGGCTATATGCTTGGATTGCCACTAGATATTCGTCATATCGCTTTTGCTTCTGCCAACTTTGTGCATGGGCTATTTTATCTATCGCCACAGGACCTAAGTTGGGGGCTTGTGATACTATCTTTTATCGGTGTACTGCTCATTGGTGCGGTGAACTTAATGGTGAGCTTTTCTTTGGCGTTATTTGTTGCGTTGCGTTCTAAAGAAGTGGAATTCTTTGAATGGAAAAAATTATCTGGGTTGGTGTGGAGACATTTTTTGGCGACGCCATGGGATTTTTTCTTTCCACGAAGCGAGTCGGTTAAATACGCTAAGATTAACAGTGAAGGGCAGGTCATCTATGAAGACATTGCTGATGAAAAAGAGCCTAGTGTGCGTGTCCTTACAGATAGTTATGTTGTGCGTCGCTTGGGTAGAAAGCCTAAGGATAATAAAGAAGGGGTGGTGACCGATGAATCGCAAGGTATTCAAGAAGTAGTTACTGAGCATCATAATGAGGGTATGGAAGTTCGGCTTGAAGTGATAGAAGAGAATCAAAACACGACACCCCTACCCAAACCAGATAAACCTCCTAAGCTACCTAAGTAAGCCATTGATTATCATGATGAACCCTTGTTTTTAACAGGGGTTTTTTATGCAAATAGTGCTATGTTGAGTTGGGGTCGGTGATTGATGATAAAATAAGAAAAACGCTTGCAAAATTTAAAAAATTTAGTAAAATAGCAATTCAATCGGGGTGTAGCGCAGCTTGGTAGCGCACTTGCATGGGGTGCAAGGGGTCGCGAGTTCGAATCCCGCCACTCCGACCATATTATAATCTAGGGCTATCCACAATCGTGCGATAGCCTTTGATTTTTCTAGGGTTTAGGCGGTTTTATTGTCTTATGTAGTCCGTTATAGTCTATTGCTATCCATGAATTTTGTTGGTATTATTGTTGGTATTGTAGTTCACATTCTTTCAATACCAACAAATCACACCCAAAGGCTTATCAATTATGGCTTTAACAGATACCAAAATCAAAAAGCTAGTACCAACACAAAAGAGCATTGATACCAAAGTTCCTGACAAGTACAGCGACATGAACGGCTTGCAATTATGGGTTAGATATACAGGTGTTAAATCATGGGTTATTGCTTATCGCTATCAAGGAAAGCAAGCCAACCAATCCATAGGGCAATACCCACAAATCAGCTTAGCACAAGCAAGGGAAGAGCTTGCAGAGCTTAAAAGACTGCTAGCACAAGGCATAGACCCCAAAGAACACGCCAAGCAAGCCAAAGCCGTGCAGGTTGATACTTGTTTTGATGTATTTGCTCAAAAGTGGCTAGAACACCACGAAACACGCACTAAGCCCCACACATTCAAACGGGATAAGAGTGCCTACCATAACCACATTTATCCCATCATTGGCAATAAAGACATTTATGCCTTGCGATTGCCTGACATTATGGCGGTGCATGACCGCTTAGCAGTCGTAGGAAAGACCAGCACCGCCCATAGAGTGATTGGCTGGATAACTGCTATTTATGATTATGCCATAGAAAAGGGATTGGCAGAAAACCTATACAATCCCATTCCAAGAAACATTGGTAAAAGCCTATGCGAACACAAGACTAAGCATTACCCACGCATTAAGATAACCGAACTTCCCCAGCTTCTAGCAGACATTGACAGCAGTAACAGCGAGCTATTAACCAAATATGGCTTTTATGTGATGTGTTATACCTTTGTTCGCACCAAAGAGCTTAGGGGCATGAGATGGCAAGAATTGGACTTTGAAAATAATTTATGGCACATTCCAGCCGACCGCATGAAAAACGGCTTACCCCCACATTGTACCGCTTGCCCCACAAGTGGTTAAAATTTTAAAAGACATTCAAGCCATGAAGCTACATGACGAATTTGTATTTTGTAGCAACCGTAGCAGAAAAAAAGAAATCCTATCAGAAAACGCCTTTACCAAAGCACTAAAAACAATGGGCTATCAAGGGCGTATGACTGGACATGGCTTTCGTGGCTTGGCAAGTACCAGCCTTTATGAAATGCAATACCCACCACAAGCCATAGAATTGCAATTATCCCATGTGCAGGGTAATAAGACGGTAAGAGCGTACAATGAAGCCAATCTATTGCCAGCACGCACCAGAATGATGAACGACTGGGCAAATATCGTTGATGAAATCAAACACGGCAATTTTGACAGCTACAAAAACAAACGCATGACCGACCACAGCGAGCAGGCATTTATTAGCTTTTTAAAAGCACTTAGATACAAAGACCATGAAATCGTTGATGAATTGGCGGTGCATAGATTGGAAATGACAGAGTTGATGCAATAATTATTGAAAAGTTTTGCAAGGCTAGGAGTAATTACCCGAACGGCGGTTATTTTTCATACCTTAGACCGCCACGCCTTGCATTTTATTTGGTTAAGGTATGGATAAGGTATGAGATGAGTTTAAAGAGCTTAATAAATGATATTGGTTATATATCCATTGATGAAGTTGTGAATGCTATTCATCAGCACATTGGACTAGATGAACAAATAGAAACAGCCGAAGCCATTTTAATTGATATTTTAGAAAAGCATATAGACGAAAACAAAGGCGATATAACCATTTATGAAAATGAATATAAAGTTTGGCAACCAATTGATGAAAGAATAGGGGGTTTTCAAGAGATTTACACCCTTAAAAATGGGCAAACTTTTTATTACAAAATAGATATTATCAAAAAAGCCATTATGAGTATGCGTTATCACAGAAATGTACCATTTTAAGGGGAAAAATATGAGTTATTTAGCAAACATAGTAGGTTTTAAAAAATCTGAAATTTTAAACATCATTAGAGAATTTGACCCTAATTTTTCGTTTAATGACAAGCCAACCACCCAACTGGACTCAATTTTTAACCAACCAACCGACCTACAACAAGAAAATGAACGACTACAAGCACGCATAGCAGAGCTTGAACAACAGCTTGCCACGCAAAACAGCACGCCTGCTAATGTAGAAAAACCAATTCACACCAACACCGCATTAACCGCCTTGTTTGATGTGATGAATACCCATTGGCAAAACCCAAAAACACCACCAAAACAGGAATTTATCAAAAAATGGATAGTTGAAAAATACCCCAGTATTGACCCAAGTAAGGCGTTATGGATTGATAAAATCATACGCCATCAAGACCAAAAATAAACTTTTACCGTTACCCCTTGCAAGCCTTGATTTGCAAGGGTTTTTTATTGCCCAAAACTACCGTAACACCACCGTAACGGTGCGAACCGTAACCCGTTATGGTATTGCCGTAACGGTATATGCACCCCCTACAATACGCCCTAAATCCATTTCCATCTAGGAGCGTATATCATGACCCAAGACAAGCCAACAACCCTACCCAAAGACGGCATGAGCCGTATTAGTCAAATCCTACCATTTTTGCCCATTGGTAAATCTACTGTGTGGGCGTGGGTAAAGGCTGGCAAATTTCCACCACCCATCAAGCTATCAGCCACCGTTACCGTATGGCGTAACAGCGATATTCATCAATGGTTGAATGAATATAGTGCATAAAAAACCCCGCACAATGGCAGGGCTTTTTGAAACTAAAACTTGACAAGGTAATTATAACATGAAAGAAATTTCATTAAAACAAGAATTTATTAAAAATATTTCACTTGCAAAAAGTGTAGGCGTGGACAATAATACCGCCACTACTAATCTAATAGCGGTAAAGCCAAACCGTCATTCATTGGCTATTTTTACGCCTACACATTCCACAGGTGTAAATATATCGTCATTACTAAGTACAGACAATGTACTAACAGTTTATGGCGGGTTGATAGTGCAGAATACAATACCCTTTTTGGGGAATATGTACAGCCGTCTATTAGCGGTAGTTGAGACCCGCCAACCCTTGTTGTGGTTGGCAAAACTAACTAAACTAATAGGAGCGTCAATCATGACCGCATTTCTACACCATTCCCTAACCGTCCTAGCAGACGAATACCACCGCCATAGCGAACTACACACCCAAAATCCCCATGCAGGACATGGCGATAAAGCCAATGCCATCTACAACGCCATGAATGAGCTTGTAAAGCTACTTAATGCACAAGATGGGGCAAATGTACCACCTAAGCCAAAAACCATCACAGAACGCATTACAGCGTTATTTGGGGGTGTGTAATGCAAAAGAGTGTTATTTATATCGTCCGTGTGCAAAAATTTGGCATTTACAAAGAATTTAGCGACTTTGACACCGCCCATACTTTTGCCACACAGCTGGCACAAGACTATCCAACCGCCCATATTGACCGCTACAAGCTAACCCAAACTTTTGACAGTTGGGAGGGTGTGCAATGATACTAAACAATCAAACCATGACAACCATCACAGAGCTAGAAACCTACCTAAACGGAAGTTCTAGGCTTAAAAATTGTGTGATTGATGGTGTGGACTTTGGGGGTGGGTATGCCTTGCCCCTACTTGATTTTACTTTTGCCAAAGTGGGTTATAAGCTCATCACCAAAGACAAAACAGGTTTTATTTTTGGCAATGATGGCGACTTTATGGGTGTGTGCGATGGCATACCCATTTTGACCGATAATCAAGCCTTGTTTTTAAAACTGCTTGAAATGGGCGTAGATTGCGTTTATAGCAACGATATTAACAGCCTAGTACTAACAGCCGAACAAAACAAAATCCCCTTTAAAATCGCAAGCACAAGCGATTTAAGACTAGGTTTTAAAAAGCATTTAATCAACATTCCACAAGGTGCGACCAAAGGGCGTATTTTATCACTAATCAACGGTACAAAAGAGCTGGTATTAACCAATGCTAATGACATTGAAGCTAAGCCCATTCAATGGCTATGGCAAGATTGGCTACCACTGGGTAAATTAACCGTTTTTGCTGGTGCTGGCGGTGCTGGCAAAACCAACATTTTGTTAAATCTGATTGCTACAATCAGTAATGGCGGTGTATTTCCAGATGGAACACAATGCACAGACAAAGGCGAAATCATCATTTACAGCACCGAAGACGACATATCAGATACCATCAAACCACGCTTAATGGCGAACAGTGCAAATTTGGCAAATATCAATTTTATTACTGCTAAGACTGATGAAAAAGGCGAGCTTGTGGCGTTCACAGCATCAGAAGATTTGCCCTTACTGTATGACTATGCACAGGGTAAAAATATTAAACTACTTATGATTGACCCCATCATATCCGCCATTGACAAGGACATGAACAAAGCCAATGATGTGAGAAATGGCTTACAAATTCTTGTGGACTTTGCACAGGATTTTAATTGTGCAGTTGTTGGCATTACACACTTTGCCAAAGGCTCAAAAGGGGCAAGCCCTGCTGATAGGATTATTGGTTCGCAGGCATTTACGGCATTAAGTCGCATGAGTTGGGTTGCTAATAGACCTGACGAGCCTGAAAAGCCTTGCATCTTTACCAGAGCCAAAAGTAACATATCAGAGCTAGACGGTGGTTTTGAATATCACATTACCCCTTGTGAAGTGGACGGCATATCTACTACAAAAATTGAATGGGGTAATTTTCAAAATGGCACAGCCAAAGAGCTATTAAATGAACAAGACGAACAGGAGGAAAAAGAACCAACATTGCTTGATGAAGCCAAAGCATTCTTGGTTGAATTATTAAGAGAACATAAAGAGATGAAATCAAGTGAAGTGCAAAGATTAGCCAAAGAAGCAGATATTACAACAATTACCCTAAGACGAGCAAGGGAGATTGTTTGTGATAGACCTTATAAAAAATCTGATGGCTGGTATTGGCGACTAAAACACGGTTATCAAATCCAGTCAAGCAATGCTAATTTGGTAGATTATGGCGAACCTTTTCCGTTTACATAACTTTACAATATCAATCAATTTTTATGATTATGACAAATAATAATGAACAAGTTGAGCAAGTTGAACAAGTTTAAGCAAAATCAAGGCTTGCAGGGGTTTTATTGATGAACAAGTTAAAATCAAGTTGTTCAAGACAAAAAACGCTACAACCCTTATAAATAGGGCAACTTGTCCAAGATGCTCAACTTGTTCATATAAAATAGAGTAATGGGCAAAAATCTTAAAATTTACCGTTAAAATTTGTAATTTTAGACACAAAGGAGCAATATTTATGACTAATGAGACTTTACAAAATCAAGAAGTTTTAAACGAAAATATGGAGCAGGTGGACGAGCAAACACCGCCAGCACCTGAAGAAAACCCAACCGAAAATCAAGCAAAAACGGCTGAAGATTTAGCCATAGAAATTGACAAATTAAACAATAAAAAAATTGAAGTTATTGGCAAATTAAAAGCTGAAAAAACCGCCCATTTGCAAACCAAAACCGAAATGGAGAATTTGCAAACAGAGCTTGAACAATTAAGAAATATTAAACAAGAATTGGACGACTACAAAGTAGCACAACATGAAATGATGGTATTATATGCGTTAAATGTTATCCCTGAATATATGGATTATATGCAGTTTGAGTTAAAGAAGCAGGGTTACAAGGTCGGTTATGTTGATGGAATTGTGCTTCAAAAACAACCGCCAAAAAAGATTGGCACTAAAATTATTGATAGGGCTTATGACCAAGTGCAAATGACTGGATATGCATTTTTAAATCCTAATGGGGAATTGGTGGGCGAAGAAGAGTTAAGAGAATTACAAAATAAATATGCTAGGTATATTTTTGCCTACAATAATATATATGGTAAAAAAGAAGTAAATTTAGATGGCGTTAAAACGGTTGCGATTGCAGAGAATTATTTACAAGAAGCAAAAAAATCAATCAAAAACAGCCAAGATAGTATTGAGTTTTACCAAAGACAAATTATCGCACTAGAAGAGCATAAAAAACAAATTGCAAAGGCAGAAAACAGCGTAATCCCTATACAATTTGGCTTACAATAGTGTATAATAAAACTTCCGTAAATGGGCTAAAGCCTTGCTATGCAGGGCTTTAATCTTTTTTCAAAACAGGTTTATGACCTATCCTATTTTGTTATGCAAAATATTCATCAATAACTTTAATTTGCTATTGGAGAATATAACATGGCAACCACTCAATTAAGCGATATTATCGCACCTGAACAATTCACAGGCTATATCCTAGAAAATACAGCGACAAAATCAAATCTTGTCAAAAGTGGGCTTTTATTGCCAAATGCCCAAATCTCAACAATGCTACAAAGTGGCTCAACTTCGTTTAATATTCCGTTTTGGCGTGATATTGCAAATGGGGATGAAGCTGATATTATCTCGGACAATCCCGAAGAACACTCAACCCCAAAGAAAATCACAAGCTATAAGCAAGTAACACGCAAAGCCTACTTGCATAATTCTTGGTCGTCTATGGGGTTATCTGCTGAAATTGCAGGAAGTAACCCATTAGAAGCCATTCAAGAGCGAGTAAAAGACTATTGGCAACAACAGCTACAAAAACGACTGATTGCCAGTCTAAAAGGTGTTTTGGCAAGCAACAAGGTAAATGATGCTGGCGATATGGTTCATGACATTAGCACCTTATCAAAAAACAACGGCTTTTCAAGCATTGCAGTTATTGACACCGCTGCTACACTTGGCGATAGTTTTGGGGATGTTGTAGCCATCGCAATGCACTCAAAAATTTACTTTGATGCACTCAAAAATGACCTAATCCAAACCATACAAGACAGCAGCGGCAAACCATTTCAAACATTTAGGGGGTTGATGGTTATTATTGATGACGGCTTAACACCTGATGAGCAAGGCAATTATTTAACGGTGCTTTTGGGGCGTGGGGCGTTTGGTTATGGCATTGCACCACCTAAACATAGCAATGCAACAGCCGTAGAAGTGATTGAAAGTGCTGGCTATGGTGGCGGTATGCAGATTTTACATAGTCGCTTAAATGTGGCAATCCAGCCGCTTGGATTTAGCTGGGTGGAAGCCGATTTACAAGGCGAAAGCCCAACCATTGCAGAACTAGCAAAAGCCGAACACTGGAAGCGTGTAACCGACCGCAAAAACATTCCTTTAGCATTCTTAATCAGCAAATAACAAATAGGGGCTTTTTAGCCCTTATTTTATCGGAGCAATACAATGGCACGAAATCCAGCAGTTAAGGCAACACGAAAACAACCAAACGAACAGCATTTACAACTTATTGAAGAATACGCCAGTAAAGGACATTCAATCCCTAGTATTTGCAAGGCTTGTAAAATATCCAAAGATTTATTTTATGCATGGCGTGAAAAGTTCCCAGAAGTGGAAGAAGCCTACAAATTAGGCTTAGAAAAGGAGCGATACGCCCTACATAATGCACTATTTGAACAAGCAACCCTAAAAGGTAACACAACCGCCGCCATATTCTTGTTAAAGGCACGGCATGGCTATAAAGAATACGACCAAACCGAACAACAAAACAAAGTGGCAATTACTTTTAACATTCCTGCACCCGCTGAAGACTTGGGGCAATTTATGAAAGTGATTAATCCAAAGGAGCTTGAATAATGGACGGCATACAGCTAAATAATTTCCAACATAAAATGTTACTAATTCCCGAGAATGTGGATATTGCCTTATTGGGTGGGCGTGGCGGTGGCAAATCGTACGGCATTGCTATTTTAATTTTACGCCATATTGAAAAATACAAGGAAAAAGCACGAGTATTGTTTTTGAGAAAAACTTATAAGGGCTTGGCGGATTTTGAGTTGATTTGTCGTGAACTGTTTGGCAAGGTTTATGGCACAAGTGCCAGATACAACCAAACCGAACATATTTGGCGTTTTCCGAACGGTGGTTATTTGGAGCTTGGACAACTAGAGAGCTTTGCAGATTATTCAAAATATCAAGGGCGTTCATTTAATTTACTGGTTGTTGATGAAGCTGGGCAATATTCCGACCTTAAGTTATTAGATTTGATGCGTTCAAATTTGCGTGGTAGTGAAGAAATCCCCATTAGAATGGTGCTAAGTGCAAACCCTGCTGGCGTAGGGCATCACTGGATAGCTAAAAGATATGTATTTAATGGTAATCAGAGCTGGCAACCCTATCACGAGCCAAAAAGCAAACGCACTTGGATAACGGCAAGTAGTACTTTCTTGGATAATCAATTTATTGACCGTGAACAATACCAAGAGCAATTACAAGCGGCTTGCCCTGATGACCCTGAATTATTGCAAGCATGGTTAAATGGTAATTGGGCGGTTAATCGTGGGGCGTATTTTGCCAATGTGCTTGATGAAAAACGCTCAATGATTGAAGAATGGAAAGAAATTCCAGAGGGTTGGAATTGGTGGTTATCTCATGATTTTGGTTCGTCTGCACCGTCTGCAACTTTGGTTATGTGTGAAAGTTTTGGCGATACTGTGAATGGCAGATATTACCCCAAAGGCTCAATAGTGGTGGTTGATGAGTTGGTAACACACAAGCATAATAATTTAAATGTTGGCTTGGGCTGGACAGTACCAACACTGGCAGAAGAAATTAAAAAGATGTGTAATTATTGGCAGATAAACGCTAGGGGCGTTGCTGATGATGCGATATTTGCTAAGGGTGGACACGCCAGCGGTTCAATCGCTGATGAATTTAGTAAGGAGGGTGTATATTTTAGCAGGGCAAAAAAAGCAGACAGGATAACAGGTTGGAATGTATTAAGGCGATTATTAGCTGATGCTGGCAAACCTGATAGAGCTGGTTTATATATTTGTGCTAACTGTAAATATTTATGGGAAACTTTACCAATTCAATGCAGAGATGATAAACGCCCTGAAGATATGGCAAGTGATAGAGCAGACCACGGAGCTGATGCGTTAAGATATGGCGTGTTGAGAAGAGAGCAACTTCCCATAACTGTACCTTATCACTGGGGCGGTGGTAGTGGGCTTATAGGTTGGTAAATTTAAAAGAATGGTGTAAAAACCATTCTTTTTTATCTGCTTGGAATGACAAAAAAAGGTGGGTAAAAATGGTAAAATAAGGGGTTACTTTGAATTTTGTTGGTATTATTGTTGGTATTGAAAAAAAATTTAAAAAATAAATATAATAAAATCAATCATTTAAATTACCTGTTTGTAGTACGCCACTCCATATAACAATCTAGGGCTGTCCGCAATCGTGCGATAGCCCTTGGTTTTATGGGTGGGATAGCTTTTGAAAGATTTATTTTTCATCTTTATCCTCCCAGCTTGCCAAGCGTTTAATCACTTGATAAAACAGCGTGCCTTTTTTGTAACTACCTTTTTTATTTTTGTCATTGACTGGCATATCGGTTAATAATTGCAATGCCTCATAAATATTGTCCACTGCATAAATGGCAAATTCCCCATTTTTGACAGCTGTGATTACATCATCGTTGAGCATCAGATTATTTAGGTTTGCTCTTGGGATAATGACTCCTTGTTTGCCTGTCAAGCCATGCTCTTGGCATACTTCAAAAAAACCGGTAATTTTGGCATTGACTCCACCTATTGCTTGAGCCTCCCCCAGTTGATTCATGGAGCCTGTGATGGCAAGCGATTGATTGATGGGGATATTTGCTAGGGCGGATAGTAATGCACAACACTCAGCAAGGGTGGCACTATCGCCGTCAATCTGCCCATAACTTTGTTCAAAAGCAAGACTTGCTGAAAAATTCATTTGCCCAAACTGGCTAAATACCGACCGCAAAAAACTGGTCATGATCATCATTCCTTTGGCGTGTAAACTACCACCCAGTTCCACATCTCGCTCAATGTCTAAGATTTCGCCTGTTCCAAACTTAGGGGCGATGACAGCGGTTAGGCGAGCTGGCATTCCAAACTCGCTATCAGCATAGCTAATCACAGTTAAAGCGTTAACTTGTCCAACTTTTGTTCCTGTGGTGCTAATGAGTTGCTGTCCATTTTTGATTTCTTGCCAATACAGCTCTTTTAGTAGCCCAAGCCTATCTTTTATGTCATTTAGGGTGCTTTTGATGTGTTTGTCGGTAATGACTTTTTGTTTGTCTAATAATGCGTTACGATGACTTTCTAGTAAAAGTTGGGTTAATCGGTCGCTATGTAAATCTAGTTTATATTGGTCATCGCAATATAATGATAAGATATCAATGAGTTTGGCATGGGCGGTATTATCAAATGGCAATAACTGATGTTTTTGACCAATGTCATTGATTTTAGCAATCATTTGACATTCGTGATCAACATTGCGTGCGACCATATCATTAAAATCGGCTCTAATTTTAAAAACGGCATTAAATTCAGGCTCAAATTCTAATAACTCATAATATAAATCTGGCTCTCCAAGCAAGATAACTTTAACTGATAATGGCACACTCATTGGTTCTAGTGATAAAGAACCTGTCAAGGTGAGCATTTGTTCTAGGCTGGACAATCTAATCTGTCCTGACTGCAAGGCACGCTTTAGCCCCTGCCATGCGTAAGGATGCTCCAATAAACTTAATGCTTCTAAAATCAAATACCCACCATTTGCCTGCATTAATGCACCTGCTCGTATCATGGATACATCGCTATATGCTGTGCCAAGCTCGGTGGTGTACTCAATATGTCCAAGTAGATTAAGATGTGTAGGAAGCTCCTCAAATACAATCGGTGCTCCGCTATCTGGTGTGTGTGATACTAAGACATTAATGCTGTATTTGGCAGGGGTGTTAGAGCCATTAAATTCCCCTTCTTTATCTACAATCTCCAAAGAATACATAACCATATCGGCTAGCGTATTTTTTAGGTGGGTTAAAACTTTGTTTTTTTCATTTTTATCTTTAATGATGCCTTGATATTTGCTCAGTAATGGTTCAAATAATGGTATTAATAATTTATTGGCAAGGCTTTCGTTTAGAGCGTCAATTTTATCATTGGTGGTGTTTTCTAGCTCATCTAGGGTAAAATTAAGATTGATGAGTTTTTTGTGTAGTTTATTTTGAGCCTTATCATCTATGGGTTTTTGATGGTCTAGTGGGGCGAAGGCAGGAGTTTTTTCATCATGTAAAATGGCGGAAGTTAATACGATGTTAAAAGGTGCAGCAAGGATATTAAATTCACGAATGAGTGCTTTTTCTTGCTCTTGAGATTGCTCTTTTAGAGTGGCAAGCTGTTTTTGATAATTAAGGCTGTTGAATTTTTGGTAAAGTTTTTTTTGGCAGGCTTGCCAAAGTTTGTTGATGTCGTGATGTAATGTCTTGCCAAGCCCTGTGGGAAGCTGTATGGCAATGGGTAGGCGTGGATTGTCAAAATTATGCACAAATACAAGGTCACATGGGGTCGGTTCGTTTTTGGCTCGTTCACGCAAAAGGCGAGTGATGAGTGTGCGTTTGCCTAGCCCATTCTCGCCCACAGCAAAGATATGATAACCACTGGCTTTAATATCAAGAGCAGTCCGTATGGCTTTGACGGCACGATTCTGTCCAAAATAAGGGTCAAAGACAGGGGGTGTGTCTGGCAGGGTTTGGGGGTTGGTGGTGTGAGTAAGAGCGGTGTGAGGTAAGTGGTAGGGGTATTGATTGGTCATTGGTGCTATTATCTAATCCAAAAAAGTGTATTTTAACAGATAATCCTGCGACAAAATAGGGACTTGATGAAATGGGCTAGCAATTGATTGTTATTCATTAGGTGTAACCCAAATCCTGCACTACTGGCGAATATCAATCGCATTTTTTAGCGGTTGTTGTTTGGAATAATGGCAAAGTGGTACAATGATTGTTCATTTAATGTTAAAATAATCAAAAAAAGATTGATGATAATTCAGTTGGGTTTTTCGCTGTGTTGTTAGGCATGTTAATGATGTACTAAGGCTATAATTAATGCACATAAAGGGTAAGGTAAGTAAATATAGGTGTTTTACCCACTGCCTTATTGGGCGAATTGGCGGTCGTTATAGAGACATCAAGGCATGAAAAATTTGCCCTTATTCGTCAATCGATGGCATAAAACCTGTTTAAAAATTAAAAATTTGATAAACTTCACCTTTTACCACAACCATTTAATGATGTCATGAACAATACCTACCATAAAATATTTAACCATGCTGATGGCTTTATTGCAGACTTGCAGCAAAGTGCCAAGGCTCTTAACTTGACTTTTAGTCAGACACAACTCCATCAGCTTTTGGCATACTTGGATAATTTATTGCTTTGGACGAAGGTGTACAATCTGACCGCCATCACCGTACCAAAAGAAGCCTTTATTAAGCATATATTAGACTGTTTGGCAATCATTGCCGGCTTGCCATTTGCCGACAAATCAGATGTCAGTGTGCTAGATATTGGCACAGGGGCAGGCTTGCCAGCGGTAATCATTGCCATCATGCGACCTGATTGGCAGGTTGTTGCACTTGATAGTAATGGCAAAAAAGTGCGTTTTATCCGTCAGATGGCAGGTGAGCTGGGGCTTGATAATATCACGCCTGTGGCAAGGCGTATTGAAGATTTTGAAGGTGTGTTTGATGTTATTACTTCTCGAGCCTTTGCCAGTCTTGATGACTTTACACAGCTTGCCAATCCCTATCTAAAGGTGGGCGGTGTTTTATATGCCATGAAAGGCAAGATGCCAACCGATGATGAGGTGGCACGCTTGGTTGATTGGCAGGTTCAGATTAAGCCCATCAGTGTGCCACAGATGAGCGATGAGCGGTGTGTGGTGTATCTAAGCAGGGTATAATACCAAGTCATTTTAAAGTTGCATCATATCAAAAATTAAACAGCATCAGCTTAATAATACAACAGGTAGATTTTAAGGTATCGTATGGAAATTATCGCAATTGCCAATCAAAAAGGCGGAGTGGGTAAAACCACTACGGCGGTCAATTTGGCAGCGGCATTGTCCGTGATTGGCAAATACAAAGTATTGCTCATTGACTTAGACCCGCAAGGCAATGCCACCACAGGGGCAGGGCTTGATAAGAATGAGTTGGAGGCGAGTATTGTTGATGTGTTGCTTGATGGTGTAAAACTACATAAAGTCATACAAAAAAATGCACCAGCAGGCTTTGATGTCGTGGGATCAAACCGTGATTTGGCAGGTATTGATGTATCGCTTGCTGATGTGGAAGATGCACCGTTTTTATTAAAAAAAGCCTTTAAAACCGCTAAAAAAAGTGGAAAATTTGGCTATGATTATGTGATTATGGACTGTGCTCCAAGCCTTAGCATGCTGACGATTAACGCCTTTGCTGTCGCTAAGAATGTCATCATTCCCATGCAGTGTGAGTATTATGCTCTTGAGGGTGTGGTGGATTTGATTGACACCATCAAACGACTTAAAGATATCAATCCTGATTTGCAGGTGCGTGGTGTGGTTCGCACCATGTATGATGGGCGAAATACGCTTGCTCAAGATGTTTCTGTAGAACTTGAAAATTATTTTGGTGAGCTTTTATATAAAACGGCAATCCCAAGAAGCGTGCGTCTTGCTGAAGCACCAAGTTTTGGACAGTCAATTTTTGGCTACGAAAAGTCGTCAAAAGGGGCAATCGCTTATCATCATCTGATGAATGAAGTGGTGGAGCAGACACAAGAACCTGAACGGTTCCAAGCTAAAGTACGAGCCCAGTTTGACTGGTAAATGACAAACAGCCAAAAACTGTGCTAGAATATCAACTTTGGGCTGATTTTAGTAGTGGCATCGTAGGCGTGCCATGTGGTTTGACTTGGAAAATAGCATGAAAAAACGCGGACTTAGTACAGGGCGTGGATTAGATGTCCTGATGGGCAAGATTAAGCAAGAACGGCAGATTATTGAATCTGCACCTACTACAGCCACGCCTAATCAAGAGCAAGTTACGGATAAAGTAGATTTTAGCTTGCTTGATGATGAGACGAAGGGCAAATCCGCTGGTTTGAATAAAATCAAAAAATCCAAGAAAAAAGCCAAGGCTAAAAAAAGTGGCATAACCGATGATATTGAGCGAGTCGCCTTAATTCAAATCAACCCTGCTTGTTTACAATCAGGCAAATATCAGCCACGCCAAAAGATGAACGAAGAGACGCTAAGCGAGCTTGCCAATTCTATTCGTCAACATGGTGTCATGCAGCCCATTGTCATTCGTCCATTGTTGGCAGGTGAGCAAAAAAAGCAGGGCGTTACCCATGAGATTATTGCAGGCGAACGCCGGTGGCGAGCTTCAAAAATGGCAGGGCTTGATAGCATTCCTGCCATTGAGCGGGTGCTGTCTGATGAGGTGGCGATTGCTTTAGCACTGATTGAAAATATTCAGCGTGAAGACCTAAATGTCCTAGAGCAAGCCGCTGCTTTACAGAGATTTCATACCGAATTTGGCATGAGCCATGCAATGATTGCTGATGTGGTCGGCAAAGCTCGTGCTACTGTATCTAATTTACTGCGATTGAACAACCTGCACGACACAGTCAAAGAATATATGCAAGAAGGTCTGCTTGATATGGGTCATGCACGCACTTTATTGTCATTGTCTGCCAAACAACAGCCCATCATCGCCAAAAAAATCATTGATGCTAAGATGACGGTTCGTGATGCTGAAAGATTAGTCAAATCCATCTTAAACCCAGAGCCTGCTAAGCCTGCCAATGCTGATAATCATGAGATTATCCTACTCAATCAAAAGCTGTCTGAGGTATTAGGGGCAATGGTCAAACTCAAACAAAGCAAAAATGGTGGTGGTAGCGTGGAAATATTTTTCCATGACGATGATGAATTACAAGGATTATTAACCCATTTTGGCTTACAGTAATTGTCATCTTATGCCACTGCCTTAATCGGTCGCCTACCACTTTTTTATGTTCTTGTCTGGTTGGCTTGGGTCAGCTGAGTTAATAAATTTATCCCAAGCCAGTTGGTCAACCCTACCTAAATCCATCGCCTAATCAAGCAAACATACCATGAATACTGCCTTAGAAAAATCCGCTAAACCGCAAGTTTTTGAGCGTGCTGATAAGTTTGCCATCTTTGTCCGACTGATGTCGTATCTAAAACCATATTGGTGGGCATTTGTTTTGGTGGTGATTGGTTTTGCCATTGGTGCGGGTAGTGAGGTGGCGAGTGCCAAGCTTTTTGAATACATTATTGAGGCGATTAATAACAACGATAATGTACGCAAGTTTTGGTTTCCGTTTTTGGTAATTTTATTGTTTGTATTTCGTGGGGTTGGGGCATTTTTGGGTAGCTATTATGCAGCGGTAATGGCAAGGAGTTTGGTATATAGTCTGCGAGTGGAAGTATTTAAAAAGCTACTCAAGCTACCTGCTGATTTTTATCTAAAAAACCCTGCTGGTACAATTTCTTCTAAACTCATCTTTGATGTGGAACAGGTAACTGCGGCCACCACCGAATCCATCACAACGCTATTAAAAGATGGTCTAACAGTTATTGCTTTGTTTGGCTTTTTATTTTATACCAATTGGCGACTTACGCTGGTGTTAATGGTGATTGTTCCGCCGATTTTTTGGTTGATTAAGCAAGTCTCTAGGCGTTTTGCTACTTTATCTATAGACATTCAAGATACGATGAGTGCGGTCAGCCACATCACCAATGAAGCCATTACAGGTTATCAGGTGGTCAAAAACTATGGCGGTCAGGCTTATGAATCTAAGCGATTTGAGAAGGCTTCTTTAGAAAACTTAAATAAGGGGCTAAAAATCACCATTTTAGCTGCCATTAACACACCGCTTATCCAGTTACTCATGGCGGTGGGTATGTGCTTTGTTATCTGGTTATCCTTGCGTCCACAAGTGTTGGGTGATACCAGTGCAGGTGAGTTTGCATCATACTTAGTAGCAGCAGGACTATTGGCTCGCCCTGTCAAGGCTTTGACTGATGTCAACCAAAAACTTCAGAGGGGTATTGCTGCAGGACTGTCTATCTTTGAATTATTAGATACTCCAGAAGAGCATGATGCAGGGTTATTAACCCCTGCCATTGTGGGTGATATAGATTTTTGTGATGTTAATTTAACTTATGACAGTGGTACGCAGGCGATTAAAAACTTAAATCTATCTATTAAGGCAGGCGAGACGGTGGCGGTTGTGGGGCGGTCAGGTTCTGGCAAAACCACACTGGTGAATTTACTGACTCGTACGCTTAGTCCTACAAGTGGTCAGGTTTTGATAGATGGCATACCCATTGACGAGATTAAGCTGTCTGTTTTGCGCGAGCAGGTTGCGACAGTCAATCAGCAAGTTACGCTATTTTTGGACAGTATCGCTCACAACATTGCTTATGGTTTGCTCGCTGATAAGCCACTTGATGACATAGTGCAGGCGAGTAAAGATGCTTATGCTCATGATTTTATTATGGCACTGCCTAACGGCTACGACAGTTTTATTGGTGCCGATGGTCTTCAGCTCTCTGGTGGTCAGCGTCAACGACTTTCTATCGCACGGGCTTTATTAAAAGATGCTCCGATTCTTATTTTAGATGAAGCGACATCTGCTTTGGATAACGAATCTGAATACTACATCCAAAAGGCACTGCAGACAGTCATGGCAGGGCGGACAACTCTGGTCATCGCCCATCGCTTATCTACCATTGCCAATGCTGACCGCATTGTTGTCATGGATAATGGGCAGATTGTGGAGATGGGTACGCATGATGAGCTGTTTGCTAAAGGTGGTATGTATCGCACCATGTATGAACGCACCTTTGATGAGCAAATAAGCGAAGTGAATCAGGGCGGTCTGGCATGAAAAAAGCCGAACTTCTTATCACGCAGGCGTGGCAGACTCAGTCCCCATGGTTAAATACCCTTGCCCCTCTGTCGTCATTGTATGGCGTGGTGGGTCGTGTGCGTAAGTCCTTGTATGATAATCATACACTTACCAAATATCACGCCCCAATTCCTGTGATGGTGATTGGGAATATCACAGTAGGCGGTAGTGGTAAGACTCCACTGATTATCGCACTTGTGCGTTATTTGCAACAAAAAGACATAAAGGTGGGTGTGATTAGTCGTGGCTATGGGCGAGAATCTAAGAATCCCACCCTTGTGCAAAAAAACAGCACCCCTAAAGAGGTGGGCGATGAACCATGTTTGATTGTGAATGAAACCTTTGTGCCGATGGCGGTGGGGGCAAATCGTGGACAGGCGATTGACTTACTGATGGAAAGCTATCCTGATTTACAGCTGATTATCAGTGATGATGGCTTACAGCATTATGCCTTACACCGTGATGTGGAATGGATTGTGGTTGATGGCATGCGTGGGTTTGGTAATGGCAAACTCTTTCCACAGGGATTTTTGCGTGAACCGCTTGACCGACTGACAGGAGCGACCATTATCTATCATGATAGCCGAGCCGAGCGGTATGCTGACGATGCTCTACTCATGCACCTAATCTCTGGTCGTCCCATGCCACTATTGGCGAGCGATACATCTTTAATGCCCCAAAAAATCTATGCTGTGAGTGGTATTGGTTATCCTGTACGATTTTTTAAAACCTTGTCAGATTTGGGTTTTGAAGTGGTAGAGAAGCCATTTGGTGACCATCACGCCTTTGATATTGATGACCTGTTGGATTTGACTGATTTACCGATTATCACCACCACCAAAGACGCTGTCAAACTGCGTGAACTTGCTAAAGATATCCCCCATGCTATTTTTGATAATATCTGGGTGTTGCCTGTGCAAATGGTGCTGTCAGAGAGTGTCTATCGGCAGATGGATGCGGTATTGGATAGATTTGATATTGCATGATTATGATAAAAGGTTGCTTTTAAATCAAAAGTTGTACGCATTTTTATCAAGAGCTGCCATCATAAGTTATCCTTATAAAAAAATACACTGTCTTAAAAACAACGCCCAATTCAATTCATCAAATCTTTTAAAAGATAGCCGTAATACACATGATCAAAAGTTGTTTTAAACAAAATCTAACATGACTTTAAGGAGTTATTCGTGCAAGCCAATCCAAAAACCCATATCGTCATTCCTGCTCGCTATCAATCTACTCGCCTGCCTGCCAAACCTTTGCTAGAAATCCATGGTAGACCAATGATTTTGTGGACGGTGGATAAAGCGATGAAGGCGACTTTTGCTGATAGCGTGTGTGTGGCGACTGATGATGAGCGGATTTATCAAGTGTGTCAAGATGCAGGCGTGCCTGTTGTGATGACAGGTGAGCACGCATCAGGCACGGACAGATTAAGCGAGGTGGTAGAGCTTTTGGGTCTGGCAGATGATGACATTGTGGTGAATATGCAAGGCGATGAACCGCTTGTTCCACCTTTACTCTTAGAGCAAACCAAAAATCTTTTATTAAAAAATCCTGATTGTATGATGGCAACTTTGTGCGAGGTCATTGATAATCTTGAGAATTTTTATAAAAATTCAGTGGTTAAAGTGGTTAAGGCGGGTAATCAAGCCTTGTATTTTAGTCGCAGTCCCATTCCGTACGATAGAGATGGTAGTTTGACAGGTGAGCTTGGCAATGTGCCAAAAAACGCCTATCGCCATTTGGGGTTGTATGCCTATCGTGTCAGACTGCTAAAAGAATTTAGCGGATGGGAGCAAGGCAAACTTGAAAAGTTAGAAAGTCTAGAGCAGCTGCGTATTTTAGAAAATGGGGGGCGAATTGCCATTGATGTTGCCAAAGTTGCCCTGCCATTAGGGGTTGATACAAAAGAGGATTTGGACAGGTTAAATGCGATGGCGGTAGATGAGCTTTTGAAGTTTTAAGGAGTGGGGTAATGATGTTTGACTTTAAGAGTGTGATATTAAGATTTCATCAAGAAACCTATATGGATGTCATCTCATGAATGAGCAGGAACAGCTACCTTATTTTACCCCATTACTTGCTTGGCAAAAACAGGCTTGGGAACAAGCTACTCGCCAGTTTTATGATAGTAAACTGCCACACGGACTTTTAGCAAGTGGTATGGCAGGCATTGGTAAGCGTGCATTTGTCTGGCGATTTATGGCATGGCTACTTTGTCAAAATAAGCATGAAAGTGGGGCGTGCGGGCTATGTGAGAGCTGTACTTGGCTTGTTGCTGGTACGCACCCTGATTTGATGGTGCTTCCATCAGGGAGCTTGCCAACAAGTGAGGAGGTGGATGGAGCTTCTATTAAGATTGATGAGGTGAGAGACTTACAAGAGTATAGCCATATCAAAGGTCGAGGTGTGAGACTTATTGTACTTGACCATGCAGAAAGCCTGTCAGTGGGGGCGGCTAATGCCCTGCTTAAAACCTTAGAAGAACCACGAGCTGGCGTACATTTAATGTTAATTAGCGACAATCCTGCCAGATTGCTACCCACCATCAAAAGCCGTGTGCAAAATCTGCCATTAAATCGTATTGATTATGGACAGGCATTGGAGTTTGTAACTGATGAATTGGGTGATGAATCACTCTCACGCTTATGTCTGGATTTGGCAGATGGGGCGGTGTTAAAGGCGGTAAAATTGCCACAGACGGCATGGTTTAATCAACGGACGCTTTGGTTAAAAACTTGGCTTGCTCTTAGAAGTGGAACAAGAACGCCCATTGCAGCAAGTGATTATTGGCAGAGTGTGATGGGTTTTGGTGATTTTGTGGTGCTGACACGACTGATGCTAAATGACTTAGTGCGATTAGGCTTGGGTTTGGACAGTCGCCATACTGATATTGATGTTCAAGCCTTGATGAGTCAGCAGGTGTTAAACTTGCCTGCAACAGAGGCGTTTTTAGCCAGTCTTGATGAGATGATGGTGGCTGTGGGGCAAAATGTGCAAGAAAAGATGGCATATGATACACTGTGTTGTCGGTTGGTGGGGTTGTGATGTTAGAAATTTTATATCAAGATGACGAGTTGGTTGTTGTCAATAAGCCTGCCGGCATGCTTGTGCATCGCTCTTGGTTGGATAAACATGAGACCGTCTTTGTGATGACAACTTTGCGTGATATGTTGGGGCAGTATGTTTATCCTGTGCACCGCCTAGATCGCCCAACATCGGGGGTGTTACTGTTTGCCAAATCTAGCGAGACGGCACGAGTGCTATCGGCACAGTTTGAGACTCATACAGTGGATAAATCCTACTTAGCGGTGGTGCGTGGTCATCTGACGGGTAACGGACGGATTGACTATCCCTTAAAGGTGCGACTGGATAAAATTGCTGATAAATTTGCTAAGGTGGATAAAGTCGCAGAGGCGGCAATCACAGACTATGAATGTTTGGCAACCACTCAGATGCCCTTTGTTTCTACGCCACGCTACTCAACTTCTCGCTATTCACTCATGAAACTTTCTCCCATTACGGGGCGTAAGCATCAGCTAAGACGGCACATGACTCACCTATTTCACCCCATTGTGGGCGATACTACGCATGGCGATACCGCCCAAAATCGTGCGGTGGCAGCATTTACTGGCGTATCACGGTTGTTGCTTCACGCTCATCGTTTGGCATTTGATGACATGAGGGGAAATAGGGTAGAAGTGGTCGCTCCACTTGATGATGGATTTGGTAGGGTGCTAGTGGATTTTGGGTGGAATTGCCCTTAATAAAAACAAAAATTCATAATAATGATAATTTTTTAACAAAAAATAACCTAATAAACTCTCATGAACCGCTTTAATTCATGAGTGCTGATACCCATTTATGGTAATAAGTAATCATCTTGTATCGCACAGGTATGTATCAAGTGATGACGATGGTGCAATGATAATAATAAAAGTTCAAATATCAAACATAACATAATTTTTAGTTCAGCAATTAGAATAATAGCCAATAAATCCATGAATCATATCCGTATCGAAGAAAAATTATCCATTCTTGCCGATGCTGCCAAATATGATGTTTCATGCTCATCAAGTGGTGGCAATCGTAAAAATCAAGGTGGCTTGGGAAATGCTTCAAAGTCAGGTATTTGCCACAGCTATACAGAAGATGGGCGATGTGTGTCTTTATTAAAAATTTTGTTCACTAATTACTGCATATATGACTGTGCCTACTGCACTTCTAGGCGTAGCCATGACACCCCTAGAGCTGCTTTTACGGTGGAGGAGGTTGTAGATTTAACCATGCAGTTTTATCGGCGAAATTATATCGAAGGGCTATTTTTAAGTTCTGGTATTTTTAAGAGTGCGGATTATACAATGGAGCGGTTGGTGCGTGTCGCCAAGACTTTGCGTACCGAGCATGGCTTTCATGGATATATTCATTTAAAGACCATTCCAGGGGCATCTGATGAATTGATGAAAGAGGCTGGGTTGTATGCCGATAGATTGTCAGTGAATATGGAAATCCCCACCAAGTCAGGCTTGGCATTGCTTGCTCCTGAAAAAAACCATGACGACATGAAAACACCCATGCAAACCGTCCAAGAACAAATCGTACAGTTCAAGGATTCACGCAAGGTACATAAACATACCCCAAAATTCACCCCAGCAGGGCAGTCCACACAGTTCATCATCGGAGCAACAGGCGAGACAGACCATCAAATCATCCGACTATCAAGCCATTTTTATCAAAAATATGATTTAAAACGAGTGTACTACTCAGGTTATGTACCGATGCTTGCTGATGACAGATTGCCTGCTGTCAATACGCCTGTACCATTGGTTCGGGAAAATCGTCTGTATCAGGCAGATTGGCTCATGCGATTTTATGGCTTTGAGGCAGATGAGATTGTTGATGCCGGTCAGCCTTTTTTGGATTTACAATTTGACCCAAAGCTGGCATGGGCAATTCGTCATCGTGAACACTTCCCTGTCAATATCCAAACAGCACCCTATCAGATGGTTGTGCGTGTGCCAGGCATTGGGGTGTGTACCGCCAAAAAAATCATTAAGGCTCGTAAGTTTACTTCGCTTACCCTTGAACATCTCAAACAAATGGGAGCGTCGGTCAATCGTGCCAGATATTTTGTGGCATTAAATACGCCCAATCCTTATTTAAACGAACTGACTCGTGAGAATTTTCGAGAGATTCTGATGGGGCAGACCACCACAAAATTTGGTGAACAGCGTACTGGGCAGTTGTCTTTATTTTAAGGTGTGGCTGTGGTTGATTTGTTCGGTGATGATGGCGTAGCGTTGGTCTTTGATGGGAGTTTTGAGGGTTGGCTGTCGGTGGTGTTTTATGCTTATGAGCATAGATTGATTGGGCGACATATTACTGTTGTTGCAAAGCATGATGAGATACCCCATCTTTTTTTGACCACGCTACAAGTACCAACAGATGAAAAGAAAGCTTTGCGTGTACTGGATAAAATTCGGCAAATTTTAGATTTAAGGCAAGTGATTTGGGCATTTTTATCAGAAGATGCGACAATCTACACACATCTTTTATCAGTGGTGGTGCATCAGCTTGACCACCCCAACAAAAATGTCATGCAAAATTATGCTCACCCAGATGTCTTGGCGGTTCATCAGTGCATCAAGAAAGTTGGGCGGGAGAGGCATCGTATGCAAGCATTCGTACGATTTGAATGTACGGATAATGATGTGTATTTTGCTAAGGTTAATCCTGATTTTAATGTCTTGCCGTTAATTGGGGATTTTTTTGCTAAACGGTTTGCTGATCAAAGCTGGCTAATCTTTGATGTGGTGAGAGGTTATGGGATATTTTATGACCACACCAATCCTAAGGCAGGTGTGCGTGAGGTGGTAGATATTGATCAAGGGCTTTTAGACGATTCAAGCACCATTCATGGCGAAAAAGAGCCAATTTACCAAAGGTTATGGCAGGCATATTTTCGCCATGTTACCATCAAAGAGCGTATCAACACCAAGCACCACATCGCCCAAATGCCACGCCGTTATTGGCAGTATCTTACCGAGAAAAAAGGGTTTTGACTATAACCACCCAGCACGGCGGAATTTAGAGTAAAGATAAATACAGATGAGTAAAATCGCCCCAATGACGATAAAATAACCATATTGCCAAGTCAATTCAGGCATGAACTTAAAGTTCATGCCATAGATGCCTGCCACTGCTGTTGGTACGGCAGCGATACCCGCCCATGCAGCAAGTTTACGCACGACATCGTTCTGTCCCATGGTTACCATCGTGGTATAGGTATTCATGGCGACAGAGAGCATTTCATTTAATCCGTTTACCGCATCGAGTGAGCGTAGTAGGTGGTCGTTGACATCACGAAAATAGGGCTGAGCAGCAACAGGGAATGCTGAGATAAGTTCGTTTTTTTTGTGATTGATAAAAAAGTTGCAGACATCTTGTACGGGCAAAATGACCGCACGCATATGGACGAGCTGAGATTTTAATTCGTATAAACTTTTTAGTGTTTCTCGGCTAAATTCTGATGAAAAAATATTTCTTTCTTGCTCACGCAAATAATTCCCCAGTCGGTCAGTGATTGGTAAATAATTATCAACAATGAAGTCTAAGATGGCGTGCAAGACGAAAATCGGTCCTAATCTTAGGCGTTCTGGGCGGCGATGATAATGCTCACGCACAGGTGCGTAAGAGTTGGAAGCACCACGGCGAATACTAATGATGAAATTTTTTCCCATAAATATGGCTGTTGTGCCATAGCGGATTTGATTGTCCTCAAGTTTTGCGGTACGCACCACCACAAAAATCATATCATGACCATAGCTTTCAACCTTTGGGCGTTGGTGTTCAGCAAGGGCGTCTTCTAAGGCAAGTTCGTGTAAGTCAAAGGCATCTTTGACTTCTTGAACGGTCTCAATGCTAGGATCATACAGACCAAGCCAGATGAATTGATTGTTGTTGGTTAAGGCACGGCTGACATCATCAATGTGCAACTGCTCTATGGGCTCGCCTGTTTTTCTAGAATAAGAATAGCAGACAATGGTTTCATTATCGCCAGAGTCTTCTAGGTCTTCAAAGCGATCGGCATCTGGGTCGTACACCGTCATGATTTCGATGGTGTCTTCATCGGTGGCATCAGCATCGCCATAGATATAGCTGTCTTGGCTGTCTAATGACAACTCTTCATCATACTCTTCGGTCAGTTCATCATCGGTTGGTGTAGTAGGGTGTCTTGATGGTTCGTTTGGTGCATTGAGATACTCTTCAATGGTATCGCATTTGGGGGTGTTCATATCGTCCGTGTGGTGCTTATTCGGCATGGCTACTCCCCTTGGTGTAAAATAATGTGATGCAAATCGGCGTATTATAGCAATATTTACGCCACTTTTCATCATAAATTAACGAATTGGTAATGATGATTAAAGGTGGGTATTGTATAAATACCATAAAATTACCCAGTGGTTGATTGGGCTGTATGTTTAGAAAGATTCTAAAAAATCGTTGTTTGAGTGATACTTTGTTAAAATAATTTATAATTTAGCCTAGTCGTATTAGTAATTTAATGATAAACTAAGGAGGAAAAAACCAATCAAAACCCTAATGGTCTTTTTATAAGCGTAGGGTGTTTTTTCTAGCAAGTGATGACTTGCTATTTTTATTTATTCATCCATCACTAATGAATAGGGGTTTGTTGTGCCGACCTGCACGATGGCTACTAGCCTACAGCGTACTGATGCCAAAAACTGGCTTTTGCCAGATGGCGTGGTAGATGTATTATTTAAAGATGCTCAAAAACAAGAAAGTCTGCGAGATGCACTACTATTTGTTCTAACTGCCAATGGTTATCAGTTGGTTTCACCGCCTTTGATTGAATATACCGAGACTTTGCTTGGTGGTGCTGATGAGGATTTAAAGCGTCAGACTTTCAAGATGGTGGATCAGCTCACAGGTCGCATGATGGGCGTGCGAGCGGATATTACACCACAGATTACTCGTATTGACGCACAGCATGGCGATGGAGTGAGTCGTTACTGCTATATTGGTCAGGTGGTTAAGACGCTGCCTAATGGACTGTTTGGACTGCGTACACCACTTCAGCTAGGGGCGGAGATTTTTGGGGTAAGCCATGTCAATGCCGAGATGGCACTCATTGATCTATTGGTGGCATTGACCGATGAGATTGGCATGAGCCGTGATAATCTGCATATTGATGTTGGTCATGTGGTGATTTTTGATGCGTTATGCACGCTACATCATACCGAAGAGTCGGTCATTGATACGCTTATGTCGTTGTATATCAAAAAAGATTTGCCCGAACTTGAGACATTGTGCCTATCTATTGAAGGTGGGGCAGATTTTTTGGTGCTTGCTCGGCACACGCTTGCCCAAGATGCCATACCTGATGCAAACAATCTATTGTCAAAATTATCCAAAAATGCTCAAGATAGCACGCCGATTGTTGAAGCGGCGACTGAGATTGCCACTTTGTCATCGCACATCAAAGCACTGGGCATGAGCGTTAGTGTTGATATTACTGAGCTGTCTGGTTATCACTACCATACAGGACTTGTGTTTAATGTTTATTTGAATCGTTCGGTCATCGCACAGACACAACCTTTGGTGCGTGGTGGGCGTTTTTGTGCACGAGCAGGGCGACAGGCAACAGGTTTTAGTATGGATATGAATCGCCTGCTTGAATATGTTGAACTACAAGAAGATACTGTGATTGTAGTGGATTATGATGATTTGTGCCGTGCCGATAATGACCAAAAAGACGACCTAGACAAACAAATTGCTACACTTCAAGATGAGGGCTGTATCGTTATCAAGCCACTATCCTTTGATGACAAACCGCAAATGATTGATGGCGTATTACACCTTGATGATGGAGTGTGGGTGGTACAGTTGGTTGGTGATGACTAGTGGCTTGATGGCACCGATTGAATAATTTTTTATTATTGCTATGATTGGCGATACAACAGAATTAAAATGATTGTTAACTGAGGAAGAAAGATTATGGGTAAAAATGTCGTAGTATTGGGTAGCCAATGGGGCGATGAAGGCAAGGGTAAGATTGTTGACCTTTTGACCGAAAAAGCAACAGCAGTCTCACGCTATCAAGGTGGTCATAATGCAGGTCATACATTGGTTGTTGGTGGCGAGAAGACTGTACTTCACTTAATCCCGTCTGGCATCTTGCGTGAGGGGGTTACTTGTTTTATTGGTAACGGTGTTGTGCTTGCCCCTGATGCATTGTTAAAAGAGATGAACGGCTTGATTGAAAAAGGCGTGCCTGTGCGTGAGCGTCTGCGTATCTCGCCTGCTTGCCCACTCATCATGCCATATCATACCGCACTAGACCAAGCTCGTGAGCTAAAGCGTGGCGATGCCAAAATCGGCACAACAGGTCGTGGCATCGGCCCTGCTTATGAAGACAGAGTGGCTCGCCGTGCCTTAAAAGTGGCTGACCTATTTAGAGCGGATTTGCCCCAAAAGCTAGAAGCACTGTTAGAATATCATAACTTTTCCTTAACTCAATATTATCAGGTGGAGGCCATCGATTATGATGCAACGCTTGAGCTGTGCAAAGTGTGGGCAGATGAACTTAGGGATTTGGTTGTTGATGTGACTGATGAACTAGAAAAACGCCGTAATGCTGGTGAAAACTTAATGTTTGAGGGAGCACAAGGCACGCTACTTGACATTGATCATGGTACTTACCCATTTGTTACCAGCTCAAATACGACAGCAGGCGGTGTAGCGACAGGTACAGGCTTGGGTCCTTTGTATTTTGATTATGTGCTTGGCATTACCAAGGCATATACCACTCGTGTGGGTTCAGGTCCTTTCCCAACCGAGCTATTTGATGAAGTGGGTGTGCACCTAGCAAAAGTAGGTCATGAGTTTGGTGCGACCACAGGTCGTGCTCGCCGATGCGGTTGGTTTGATGCAGTCAGCCTGCGTCGTGCGGTGGTGCTAAACTCAATGTCGGGCATCTGCTTAACCAAGCTAGATGTGCTAGATGGTCTTGATGAGATTAAGATTGCTACTAAATACCGTGTGCCAGAGGGCGAATGTGCAGGGGCTTATGATGCAGAGTTCTATGAGAAAGTTGAGCCTGTGTATGAAACTTTAGCAGGCTGGAGCGAATCAACCATTGGAATTACCAAGTTTGAAGATTTGCCAGAGAATGCCAAGATTTATATCAAGCGTATTGAAGAGTTGGTTGGTTGTCCTGTAGATATCATCTCAACAGGTCCTGACCGTGCGGAGACGATTGTGCTAAGAGACCCTTATGACGCATAATTGCCTTTTTTAACCATACCAATAATAAAAAACACATCTTAATGGTGTGTTTTTTATTATTGGTATGGTTAATGAGTATGGCGGTTATTGTTGTAGTTGGTTCATGCCTGCCCAATGGCGACTAAATTGATAAGCAATGCGACCAGAACGACTGCCACGAGTGCTTGCCCACTTTAGGGCTTCTTGCTGTGCCATCTCGTCAAATGCCAAGCCATGTTTGGTAAGATAGTTTGCAACAATGTTTAAATAGGTGTCTTGATTCATTGGATAAAATGATAGCCATAGACCAAATCTATCTGATAATGAGACGGTCTCATCAATGGTCTCGTAGGGATTGACCTCATCAGTCTGACCGTTGTAGATATTGATGTTGTCTTTCATCATCTGTGGCAGTAGGTGGCGGCGATTGCTGGTGGCGTACACAAGCAGTCTTTCTTGTTCACTATCTAAAGCACCATCAAGTACACTTTTTAGGGTGCGGTAGTTTTCATCTTGAGTATTAAATGCCAAATCATCACAGTACACGATGTAGTGGTTGGTATTGTCTGCTTGTTGTGATGCTTTGATGGCTTGACGGATTTGATCCAGATGTACCAAATCATCACGAGCTACTTCGATGACTCGCAGTCCTGCACTATGATAGCGTTTGAGTAGAGCTCGCACCAATGATGATTTACCTGCTCCACGAGAGCCTGTCATTAACACATGATTGGCAGGCAGTCCTGATAGAAACTGGCATGTGTTGGTAATTAGCTTGTCTTTTTGGGTCTCAATGCCCATAAGGTCATCTAAGTCCACTCCAAAAACCACATCAAGTGGTATTAATTGCCCATGCTTGCTACCAACCCAACGATAAGCTAAAATATTTGGATCAATGACGATGGGCGAGTTGGTATGCTGAGTTAAAAACTGAGTTAATAGTGAACTTAGTGGTTCAGGTAAGGTTAGTGTATTCATGCTTATCCAAGTCTTTTAACAGCTGAACTAATAATTGATGGGGTTTAATAATGAAATCATGGTATTTAGGGATTAAAGAGTATATGCAAAGACAAAAGATGCAATCTGACAAAGTGCAACAACAAGTTAAAATACTATCTGAGCAATATACTAAGTGTACATTTAAAATATGTAGAAATTATGATATTGAAATCTATCTTAATGGCACAGATATTAAATATATAATTAAACCATTTGCACTTCAGATACCGGCAGATGGTAGTACTACTTATCTGGTTTTTAAACACAAAAGAGCTGGTGTTATACTACCATTTTATTGTTCAACTGGTAAACAAAATACGATATTGTATCATGGTTTGCGTGAAGCAGTTGATTCTATCAGGGGGCAATTAGATAATCATCAAAGAGTGCAGTTTTGCCAAAGTATTCTTTAAGGAATACGCTATATATTGTCAATTTTATGAACTACATGACTAAAAGCATAAAAACGCTATCAAAACAAGTTGATGGCGTTTTTATAATTATAATTGGCGAGTAGCGAAAGTGTCGCACTGCTTAATGTCGCCAGACTCAAAACCACGATAGAACCAACGCTGACGCTGTTTGCTTGTGCCATGTGTAAAACTATCTGGTACGGCGTGCCCATGTGATTTGTGTTGTAAATAGTCATCGCCGATTTTTTCGGCGGCATCTAAAGCTTCCTCAATGTCGCCTTTTTGTAGAAATTGCGTGCGTTCATGATTATGTCTTGCCCACAGCCCAGCAAAACAGTCTGCTTGTAGTTCTTGGCGTACTGATAGATTATTGGCGGTCGCTTGATCTGTTTGACTTTGAGCTTGGCGTACTTGATTTGATATGCCTAGTAAGGTTTGTACATGATGACCGACCTCATGGGCAATGACATAAGCCTGAGCGAAATCAGCTGCTTGGTCTTTTTGGCTAAGCTCGGTGGCGTTTTTCTCGCCAGAGATGCCCATTTGTGTACGCATTGCTTTAAAAAAGCTAGTATCTAAATAGACTTTTTGATCGGCAGGGCAATAAAAAGGACCGCTGGCTGAAGTTGCAGAACCGCAAGCAGACTGGACCGTGCCACTAAACATGACAAGTTTGGGCGGTTGATAAGTACCACCAAGCTGATTAAAAATCGGTATCCAGACATCTTCGGTATCCGCCAAGACGGTGGCAACGAAAGCACGAGTCTCAGCTTGTTCAGCGGTTTCTTGGGTGGGGGCTTGGGTGATTTGGCTATTTTGAGTGATTTGTTCGGTAATGCCCAAGGTGGTCTCTGGACTGATACCAAAAATTTTCCAAACAATGAGTGCTAAAATCAAGCCAATAATACTCACACCACCGACTTTTCGTGTACTACCACGGCGGTCTTCAATATTACTGCTTTGTCTGCGACCTTTCCACTGCATGATGTTTGACCTTAAAAATAAAATGAAATATAAGGTGCTTATTATAACGATTTTTTGTTGAAAATGGGGAAAATTCACCACCTGCCATGTGGTTTTTGCAAATCTGGATAAATATGATGACTTTGTGATATGATGGTGCGGTATTTACTACCTACTGATGAGTGGGTACTGTACGACTAAAATTGTTTTAGTGTGCATTGGTTAAGATAAAATTAGGATAATAAAATGAACAAATCGGTCAAGCATCAGCCTTTATCATGCGTCATGGTGGAACATAATCCCACAAATTCCCCCATCCGCCACAGCGTGATTTGGCTACATGGGCTTGGGGCAAGTGGTCATGACTTTGAACCTGTGGTGCCTGAGCTTGACTTAGGCGATTTATCAGTGCGTTTTGTATTTCCGCACGCACCACAAATTCCTGTAACGGTCAATGGTGGCTATGTGATGCCTGCTTGGTATGATATCATCGAGATGAGTTTGGATAGAAAGGTGGATATAGCACAGATTGAATCGTCTGCTCGTGCTATTGATGATTTGATTGAGCAAGAGATTAAAAAAGGTGTGCCTAGTCAAAATATCATCATTGCAGGCTTTTCGCAAGGTGGTGCGGTGGCGTATCACCATGCTTTTACCACACCATACCAGATTGCAGGCTTACTGGCGTTATCCACCTATTTTGCCACTAAAGACAGCATCAAAGATGCAGGTGTGAACGGCGATATTTTGGTAAAAATTGATCATGGTGATTATGATGATATTGTTCCAAAAATCTTAGGCGAGCAGGCAAAAAATTCGCTAGATAACTTGGGTCTAACCCCTGTTTTTAGCACCTATCCAATGACACATCAGGTGTGTTTGCCACAAATTAAGTCAATTGGTGCATGGATAAAAGAGATGTTTATGGTGTGTACTTAAAAGTCAGTGTTACCCAATACAAGAAACCACCGAAGTTGAACTACACCCCAAGGGTTGGAGTTGGATATCTAAACTCTAACCTTTGGGGTGGTTTTTAATGGCAAAGCCTTCTGTTTGGGGTGGTACAATGATGTGCTAAATGTTTGGCAAGGTTTGCCAAACATACGGCTAGCGACAAACTCACTTAAGCCATACTCAACCAAGTTCACAGACAAGCCATCGTGATTGATAAAGAAAACCCAGTCAAAAGACTGGGTTTTGATCATTTACCACGATAGGTGATGCGACCTTTAGATAGGTCGTATGGGGTCATCTCAACCTTCACCTTATCGCCTGTTAAGATGCGAATGTAGTGCTTACGCATTTTACCAGAGATGTGGGCAATGATTTCATGTCCGTTATCTAGGCGGACTTTAAATAGAGTGTTTGGCAGGGTGTCAATTACCTCGCCTTCAAATTCGATGATGTCGTCTTTTTTTGCCATAAGTCAAATTAAGTTAAAAAATAAAGGGGTATTATAGCTGATATTTTTATGAAAAGCTAGGTTTTACCCTTGCTTTCTTAATGCGATGGTTGGTATCTGCTAGAGATGTGCAGTGCGGTCTGATGGGCTAGGCAAGCGATAAAATAACATGACTGGTCCATCTTTATATGACCTTATCTTTGGTTGATGTGAAAATCATCTAAAAGCCCAAGCCATAATGGTGTCAATGGTGCATTTGGTAGTAACTCTTGAAAGTGCTTGGGGTAGTAGGCATTGATGAAATACAGCCCATCAGCAGGGGCGGTTGGTGGGGCAAGACAACGGTTTTTGGCATGAATCAATCGTGTAACATCATCTGCCTTAAGCTCGCCTTTGCCAATGGCAAACAGTACTCCCATAATGTTTCGCACCATGTGATGCAAGAAGCCATCAGCTTGTATGTCTAGCACCAGATATGCTCCATGCTGAAATAGATGGGTATGACTGACTGTGCGTACAGGTTGATTGGATTGGCACTGTGCTGCTCTAAAGCTAGTAAAGTCATGCGTGCCAACCAAAAGTCTACTGGCTTGTACCATCTGATCTATATCAAGTGGCTCAAAAACATGGGTTACCTGATGACGCAAGATAGCAGGGCGGTAAGGCTGATTGAGTGTGATGTAGCGATAGCGACGAGCAATCGCCTTAAAGCGTGCGTGGAAATCGGACGGCATGGGGGTAATCCAGCGTAAGGCGATGTCATCAGGTAGTAGGGTGTTTACCCCACGCATCCAGTTGTACTCAGTACGGTTTGCAGTGGTGGTAAAGTGTGCAATCATATTGCCTGCATGAACGCCAGCATCGGTACGACCTGCAGCGATAACTTCTACAGTTTCGTTGGCGATGGTGGATATGGCGGATTCTAGGCGTGCTTGTACGCTGTCTACTTCTTGCTGTCTTTGCCAGCCACGATAATTTGTACCGATGAACTCAATGCCAATGGCATAAGTTTGCACCTGTTTTTGGTTAGGTTGTACGACCAATACCGTTGGTGCAGTTTGTTTTAGATTGTCTGTCATGGTTGTAAAACCTGCCAAAGTGTCTGACCATAGATACCGGCAATGCCTTTATCGCTTGCCTCAACCCCATATTCATACTGCCAAGCCCCCGATGCGTAGTCGGCGGTCGTGCCACCAAAAGCACACATGGTGGTGCAGATGATTCGGATATTTTGTTGGGTAAGTTTTACTATTTGGTCAATTAGTGTGGGTGATGATGGCACATTGCCTGCACCAAAGCCGATTAAGATGACTGACTTGGTATTACCGCTTAGATGCCTTAGTTGATGTTCTAAGTTGGCAACATCATTGGGAAGGCAATATATGGCAGTGATGTGCGTATGTTTGGCGTTGGCGATTAGCTTTGGCAGGTGAGCCAATCTGTCATCAATCACTAACTGTATGCTGAATGGTTTCTGATTAAAAACCGTTTGGTCGGTTTTTTTATTATTTACCAATTTGCCAATAAATGCATCGTGATTTTGGCTATTTAACTTTTGGGTGTCAAGGGCATACATGAGCTTGTGATAAAATTGCACAAATACCCCTGTGTGTTCGGTTGTAGCCATGATGCTTGCTGATAAATTTACCCAAGCATCTGAACTCTCATTGATGGTGTAGATGGGATTGTCAGCGATGAACAATGGTTGCATACTGCCTGTAATAATCAGGCTAATGTCTTTAAAATCACTAAAGGCATTGGCTAAAAATGCCGCCAAAAAACTTAGGCTGTCTGTGCCTGTAATTAGTACAAAACGCCGACCACCGACCGCATAAGCCTGCAAGATTAAGCTGTATAAATGCACAAAATCACTTGGAGTGAGTGTACTACTGTCTTTGATGAGTAAATTGGGTAAAATATCAATGGTGATGTTTGGTAATTTATCGGAGAATTGTGTTTTTAAAATTGGCAAAAATTCGTCCGCAGGCAAGGGCGATAGTGGTGTGCCATGACTACCAAAAGTTCCGCCAGCATAGATGATGTGGGTGGTGTGATTCATGATGGTTTTGATAAGACAACAAAGCTAAAATCATGCATATCATAACATAAAAAGCACGCCAAAATAGCATGCTTTTTTGTATTCTTTACAAGGATTAAATGCGACCTTGAATGATGGCGAGCATACGACGAAGTGGCTCAGCAGCACCCCACAATAGCTGGTCGCCTACGGTGAATGCTGTTAGGTACTCACCACCCATATTCATTTTACGCAAACGACCAACCGCTACATTTAGTGTGCCAGTAACTGCTACAGGGGTTAGGCGTTCCATGCTAGCAGTTTTGTCGTTTTCAACCACATCAAGCCAAGGATTATCGCTTTCACGCAAGGCTTGTTCGATTTGTTCTAGTGGAATGTCTTGGGTTAGTTTGATGGTTAGGGCTTGGCTATGGCAACGCATCGCACCGATACGCACACAGATGCCGTCAATATTGATGAGTTCATTACCTGATTTTCCTAGGATTTTGTTGGTTTCGGCTTGACCTTTCCACTCTTCACGAGATTGACCATTATCAAGCTGACTATCAATATAAGGAATTAGGCTACCTGCTAAGACTGCACCAAAGTTTTGTTTTGGAAAGTCGTCCGAGTGCTGAGTGGTAGCAATGGTGCGGTCGATGTCTAAAATGGCAGAAGCAGGGTTGGCAAGCTCGTCAGCAACACTATCACGCAGTACACCCATACCTGTGATTAACTCACGCATATTGGCGGCACCTGCACCAGAGGCGGCTTGATAAGTCATGGCAGACACCCATTCAACCCATCCACGGCGGAAAAGTTCACCAATTGCCATGAGCATCAGGCTCACTGTGCAGTTGCCACCAATGAAATCTTTTTGACCGTTGGCTAGAGCTTGATCAATCACATCACGATTCACAGGATCTAAGATGATGACTGCATCATCGTCCATGCGTAGAGAGCTTGCTGCGTCAATCCAGTAGCCACGCCAACCGCTTTGGCGTAGGGCAGGGTGAATGGCTTTGGTGTAGTCGCCACCTTGACAGGTAATGATGGCATCGCATTTGGCAAGTTCGTTAATGTCGTTAGCGTCTTTTAGTGTACCTGCATCAACTCCGAAGTTCGGTGCTTGACCACCGGCGTTGCTGGTTGAAAAAAATACAGGTGTGATATGCTCAAAATCACCCTCTTGAGTCATGCGAGTCATCAGCACAGAACCTACCATGCCACGCCAACCCACTAAGCCTACGACTAATTTTTCTGCCATTGCATTTACCTTTAATGGAGTGTGATTATTAGCCTAAGCCGACCAATCATCACACTGGTTAAGTTGTTAAAAATAAGCCTATAACTATGCACTTTTATTCATAAAAAATCAAGTGCTTTTTGTGATTTTTATGAATAAAGTTATCTGTCGGCGATTTCTTACATTTTGTGGCGGTAATGGCTGATGGTATGTCTGCATGTATCGTTTTATAATATGCACATGGATAGATGATAAGGAGATTGGGTGGCTTTAGCCACGGCAATGATTGCCAAAGGACTGTTTGCTATGGATGGTATTTACCCACACGCCCAGCTTAGATAAGCTGGGTTATTTTTTTGTGTTTGGTTGTGTTTGTATCGGTTGATGTGCCAGATTGAGTGGTAGCCCATAAATGGCTGAACAAATAGGATTAGTCATCAATGCGAATACAAACCAAGTTGTCATGACGGTCATTTTTTACCAGTTTGCATTCAGGCATAAGCGACTGATACACTGCCAAAGTCTCAGCAGTCATCTGCTCGATGGTGTATTCGTGTGTCATGGTGGGGCGTAGGCGATTTTGTAGGTGTGATTTGACTGCTTTGCATAAAGCGGTAGCGGTCTGCTCTTTGACCAAACCTTGTGGGTAGGTGGCGGATAAAATATCAGCAAATGCCCCCTTTGCCCAACCGATGACAGGCGTACCTAGATGAATGGCTTGCAAGGCGGTGATGCCGATACTCTCTGGATGATTAGCAAGAGCAAGAGCGATGTTGGCGGATGACAGCCACTCTCTCATATCGGGCGGTCGTCTGCCGATGAAAGTAACTTTATCATCTAGTCCTAATGCATGAATTCTTTGAATGAATTCTTCGTGGGATACATCTTGGTCGGTTAAGTTGAACTCTAAGTCTTCAGCAATGATGGCGTGAATGTCAGGGAATTTGTCTTGCAGATTTCCCAGAATATCTACCAGCCATTCTTGACCGTACTGTGTGCCAATGGGTGTGGGAAATAGTAGCCATTTTTTGTGTTCAAGTTCTGGATACTGAGCAAAAACATTATGCAGCCAGTACACCGAAGCATGATGGCGGTAGGGATAGGTGCGAACATCAATGCCTCGCTTGACGCATATGATATCAAAGGGTAATTGTTGTAAATCTTCTTCTTTGTCGGTAAGTTTGTCTTTTAGGTATTTATCTATGCTTTTTGAAGCGGTGATAATAATATCGGCATTAAATAGTGCTCTAGAGTATGAATTGAGCGGGTAAAATCCATACATGGTAGCGACTATTTTGGGGTGTTTGTCCTTAGCGATGAGTTTTAATGACCAGTGTAGCACCCATGCAGGTGTTCGAGAGTGTACATGAATGATGTCTGGCTGATATTCACAGATGAGCTGTCTTAGTTTGTAGACATGCTTTAATGCCCACCATGATTTTTTTGGCATGGGCAAGCGGTGATAAATCGTGCCATCACGCAAAAGACGAGTAACCAACTCCTCATCTTCGTGAGCAGCACCAATGACAACAGATTCATGACCTGCTCGCATGAGTGCGTGCGTGATGGCGTAGATGCCACGCTCGGATTCATCATGTTTTAATGATGACGATAAATGTAGAACTTTCATGGGTTTTGCATGAATTTATAGCATATCTAGTAGCGTTTGGGCGTGATCTTTAGCCTTAATGTTGCGATAGCTGGCAATCATCTGCCCTGCACTATCAAACACAAAGGTTGAACGAACAATGCCTAAATGCGTCTTGCCATACATCATCTTTTCTTTGATGACATCAAAGTGCTGACAGAGCATTTCGTTGCTATCGCTAACAAGAGCGATGGATAGCTCTTTTTTGTTGATAAAATTGTGGTGTGACTTGATGCCATCACGAGATACGCCAATGACCTGATAGCCTTTGTTGGCGAATGCTTGTTTTAACTGACTAAAATCAACCGCCTGTACTGAACAGCCTTGTGTGTTGTCTTTGGGGTAAAAATACAAGATCAATCCTTGATTGTATTCTTGTAACCAATTTGGTAAGCTGATGGTGTGTTCATCATCGCCTACCACTAGATTGACCAGAAAAGTAGGTAGGGTGATATCTTCTTGAGTATTTTTCATGGATGATATTAAATGTTCTGTTGCTATAAAAGAAAAATAAGATTGAGATAAGGTACTAGGTATAAAGTGCTAGACTTTATCATCTTTCATTAAGGCATACCATTTTACCTAAAAAACTTGCAAAAGTCCGCATAATTTCTCCGTGTTTTTTCTAAATTTTTAAAAAATTATCTAAAATTACAAAAATCTATTCGTTAAAAATTGTAAAAAAACTCACCATCAAGTAAAATTAGTAAATTTTTTCTTCTTTATTGTTACTTTGGCAAACTCAATAGGCGTTTTATGTCTTTGCTTTCTTTTTTTAAAATCGAAGAGCGTGGCTCTTCTGTGCGTCAAGAGATCATTGCAGGCTTGACGACATTTTTGGCGATGGTGTACTCGGTCATTGTTGTTCCTAATATGCTGTCGCAAGCGGGCTTTCCTGCTGAGTCAGTATTCATTGCTGCTTGCTTAGTTGCAGGTCTTGGCTCAATTTTAATTGGTCTGTGGGCAAATGTGCCGATGGCGATTGGTTGTGCAATCAGCTTGACTGCCTTTACGGCGTTTAGTCTTGTTTTGGGTCAAGGTATTGGCATTCCTGTGGCATTGGGTGCGATATTCTTGATGGGTGTGGTGTTTACGCTGATTTCGGTAACGGGCATTCGTGCTTGGATTTTGAGAAATTTGCCAAGTGCCATCGCTCATGGTGCAGGTATTGGTATCGGTTTGTTTTTGCTACTCATTGCTGCTAATGGTGTGGGTTTGGTCATTAAAAATGATGCAGGCTTGCCTGTCAAGATGGGCGAATTTGCTTCATTCCCTGTGCTGATGTCATTGCTTGGTTTGGCTGCCATCATTGGTCTTGAACGCAAGCGAGTCAAGGGTAGTATTCTTTGGGTGATTATCGCCATCACGGCGATTGGGCTGATTATTGATCCGAATGTGCAATTTAGCGGCTCTATCTTTAAATTACCAGTGATTGATGGTGAGTCGCAGTTTTTCAACCTAGATATCATGGGTGCATTAAATGCGGTAGTGTTGCCTGCGGTATTTGCTTTAGTGATGACAGCGGTGTTTGATGCCACAGGTACGATTCGTGCGGTGGCAGGGCAGGCAGGCTTGATAGATAAAGATGGTCAAATCATCAATGGTGGCAAGGCATTGACTGCTGATTCGGTGTCGAGTATTTTCTCAGGTCTGTTTGGTACAGCACCTGCTGCTGTGTACATTGAATCGGCGGCAGGCACGGCAGTTGGTGGCAAGACAGGACTGACTGCTGTTGTGGTGGGTGCATTGTTCTTGCTTATGCTGTTTTTTGGTCCTTTGGCGTTCTTAGTGCCAAGCTATGCAACAGCACCTGCGTTGATGTATGTGGGTTTGCTTATGCTAAGCAATGTTTCAAAGCTTGACTTTGAAGACTTTGTGGGTGCGATGAGTGGCCTGGTTTGTGCAGTGTTCATTGTGCTAACAGCAAACATTGTAACTGGTATCATGCTTGGTTTTGCGTCATTGGTACTTGGACGCATCATTGCAGGCGAGTTTCATAAACTAAACATTGGCACAGTGATTATCGCTGTGGTATTGGTGGCGTTCTATGCGTTGGGTTATGCTATCTAGGCTGTATCCATCAAGCTGATCGCTTATTTTAAAAACACCGCTTAACGAAGGCGGTGTTTTTTATGTTTTAACAAGCACTTAAAATAACCCAATGTACAACTTGGTGTATTTTATGCCACAATATCATCAATCAGCTTGTTTAGGTAAGCATGAATCTTGGGCAGATTGTCATCAGATAGGTCATTTAACCAAGCCCCGTCAACTGCATGGCGGATGCTAGCAAGACGCACATCATCATCGGTATGGGCGTAGGTTTTTAGTTTGTGATTTAGCCAATTTGACCATAGTACAACAAGTTTGCTCTCGGCATTCATGGCGCGAATCAAGCCTGCCCAGTCGCTAGATAGACCAATGCTATCATTGCAAAAAAATACATTCACATAAGCACGAGTAAACACACCTTTACTTTCGCCAAGCTGCTCAATCTCTTCTAAAATGGCGGTGTTTACTTGAGCGATGAATAGCTCAAATACAGAAGCAATCAGCATTTCTTTATTCTTAAAGTGATGAAACAACCCACCTTTACTTATCCCTGCCAAAGTGGCGACTTTTTGAATGGAAAGGTTGGCAATGCCATCTTCTAGCATGAGTGTCTTGGCGGCAATAAGTAGATTGTGCTTTAGTAGCTCAGGGTTGTTTTTGCGTTTTGTTTGGGTATTGTTAAATAAATCAAGTAATTGATTTTCCATGGTTTTCCTGTATTTTTGGGTGGCTAATCGTGAATGAATCATTGATTTTAAAAAGCCATTGGCTATTATGCTTATGATGAGCTGATACCATTTCGGTGGGTAAATTCGGTGCTTTTTTTGATATAATAGCACGGTTAAGATGGTATAAAGCGGTAATGGACAGTTGTACAAGAAGCCAAAGTTTTTAAAAACCAACTGGTCGGTATTTTATTGAAAAGGTATAGAAAAGTTAATCATTAAATAAAATCAAAGATTAAAAAGCACCAAAGCCATAGGCAATCACTGTGGCTTTGGTGCTTTCGAGTGCTGATAGCGAGTAGGGTCGGCAATGCCTGCATGAGCAAAGCCCTGTTGGCGTAGTGCACAGCTGTCGCACATACCGCAGGCACGACCGTCGTCATCTGCTTGATAGCAAGATACTGTTTTGGCATAATCCACGCCCAAAGACAGACCAAGCTCTAGGGTTTGAGATTTTGAGAGATACTGCAATGGGGCAAGAACGCTTAGATGATTGCCTGCACGCCCTGCAACGGTGGCAAGGTTTGCAAGGTTTTCAAATGCTTCGATAAAATCAGGGCGACAGTCAGGATAGCCCGAAAAATCTACCGAACTGACGCCGATGACGATGTGATTTGCCTGCATGACCTCAGCTACTGCCAGTGCATAAGACAAAAAAATGGTATTTCTGGCAGGTACATAAGTAATGGGTACGGTATTGGAGTGGGCGTCATAATCAGGTACGCTGATGTTTTGATCTGTTAAAGCAGAGCCACCAAGTTGAGCGATGTCAATATCAATAATGCGATGATCAACACCTAGATTTTCGGTGATTTTTTTGGCAGCGATAAGTTCGCTAGAATGTCGTTGTCCATATCGAAAACTGATGGCGGTGATGCTTTTAAATTGTGATTTTGCCCAGTAAAGACAAGTGGTTGAATCAAGTCCGCCTGAGAACAGAACGATGGCGTGCTTATCTTGAAAATCGTTATTATCAATCGTGTTTTGCATACTGGTAAGGTGCTTTTGCTGATAAAAAGAGAATAAAATTTTACCATAAAGTGCGGATTTTGGTAAGTATTTCATCTGCCTTATGTTACAATAGGTGTTTATTGCGAGTTGTTTATTAAAGATTAACAATGGTAGTTAAGAAAAATTATGGATATTGAACTGATTAAGATTATTTTGGCTTTTGTGGTGCTTATCAACCCTTTTAGTGCATTGGGGTTGTTTTTAAATATCACCAATGGTTACACCCCTAAAGACCGAAAGAAAGTCGCTCAAATTGCCTGCTTGACCATATTTGCGACTGTGGCATTCTTTGCATTCATGGGCGATCATCTGCTGAAATTTTTGGGGATTTCGGTGGGGTCGTTTCAGATTGCAGGTGGGATTTTGGTATTTTTGATTGCCATTAGCATGATGAATGGTGGTGGCAACCCTGTTAAGCCTGATGGCGATAGTATTAGTGTGCATAGCCCACTGGCGGCGATGGCGGTTGTGCCACTTGCCATTCCGATGATGATAGGACCTGGTGGGATTTCTACTGTGATTATCTATGCTGGTCAAATGCCATCGGTTTCACAAAAATTATCAATTGTAGGGGCAGGATTTTTGATTTCGGTGTTCTGCTATATTTCTTTGTTAACCTCGTCTAAGATTAGCCGATTTTTGGGTGATACAGGGCTTAGTATCATGAGTCGTGTGATGGGTATGCTCTTGGCAGCAGTGGCGGTTGAGATTGTCATTAGTGGTATCAAGGCGGTGTTGCCTGTGATTTATGCCGCCACCAGTTTGTGATAATCCATTGATAGGCTTGATAATTGACGAATTGTTTTTGCTTCTTGAATGAAGATGTTTTTAAATGAACGATGTCTTTTGCAAAAGATGAGTGATGGTTGTGGAAATTGATATAGTTAAAATTACGCTGGCATTTGTGGTATTAATCAATCCATTGGGGGCATTGATGCTGTTTTTGCATTTTACCAATGGTCATTCGGATAATGCTAAGAAAAAAGTGGCACGCACTGCTTGCTTGACCGTATTTATTACGATTTCGTTTTTTGTATTGCTTGGCGAGCTATTATTGCAGGTATTGGGCATTTCTTTAGGGTCATTTCGTATGGCGGGTGGTTTGTTGCTATTGCTGATTGCTCTTAATATGATGAGTGCTGGTAACAATCCTGCCAAGCCCCAAGAAAAAGATGTCGATGACGAGATCAGTGAACGAAGTCAAGTGGGCGGTCTTGCAAGCGTGGCAGTTGTGCCAATTGCCATTCCGATGATGATAGGTCCTGGTGGGATTTCTACTGTGATTATCTATGCTGCTGAGTATAACAGTCTTGTAGGTATTTTGATGATTTTGGCATCAGGACTTGCCATCAGTCTGTTTTGCTATGCATGCTTGATGGGGGCAGGGCGGATTAGTAAGGTGTTGGGTAATACAGGTCTTAATGTCATCAATCGTGTGATGGGTATTATCTTGGCGGCGTTGTCCATTGAGATTATGGTCAATGGTCTTAGAACGCTATTTCCACAACTTGGATAATTGCTCTGTTAATGGATTGATAACAAAAAAGCGAATGAATTCATTCGCTTTTTTGTTATCTGGCATCAGTTGGTTAATCAAACTGGTAGATAATTTTGGTGATAAAAACTTGTATCAAAATATCAATGATGGGTTAGATACTAGATAATAGCTTGGCTAGAGCATCGCCAGCATTATCGGTTTTCATAAACTGCTCGCCAATTAAGAAATGGTGAATGCGGTTGTTTTGCATAAGATGAATGTCATCTGCATCATTAATGCCACTTTCACTCACCACTAACGCATCATCACCAAGCACCTCAAACAAACGCTCGCACAGGCGAATGCTGTGTGCTAAATCCACTTTAAAAGTATTTAAATCTCGGTTGTTGATACCATAGATATTATGCTTGCTTTTGGGAAGTTTTAAGGCACGCTCAAGCTCATCTTGAGTGTGAATCTCAATCAATACATCCATGCCTAATTCAATGGCAAGTGCGTGCAGGCGAAACACTATTTCATCATCAAGGCATGCCATGATGAGTAAAATGCAATCTGCTCCTAAGGCACGAGATTCGTAGATGTGATAGTCGTCCACCATAAAATCTTTACGAAGCACAGGTAATGCACAGGCATCTCTGGCGGCTTTCATGTAGTTGTCATGACCCAAAAAGTACTCACGGTCGGTCAGAACCGATAGGCAGGTAGCACCTGCTTTGGTATAGTCTTGAGCAATGGCAATGGGGTCAAAATTTTGGCAGATAATGCCCTTTGATGGGCTGGCCTTTTTGATTTCGCTGATGACGCCGATGTTGCCACGCTTGGTATCAATGGCACGCAAGGCATCAGCAAAACCCCTTGGTGTATCTTTGTTTTGATGAATGATGTCAAGCAGGGCTTCTTGACTAAGTTGTTGTTTTGCATTGATGATTTCTTGGTGCTTTGTTGCGACTATTTTTTGTAGAATGCTTGGTGTGTTTGGGTGAGTCATGGCGTCTTCCGATGATATTGTTAAGATGGCGAAGTCTTGTTTATTTAGGGTAAATGTCAGTTAGGTGGATTTTAGCGATTGGGTAAAAGCGGCGAATTTTTGTAATTTTTGGTAGCCTTGACCATGATTGATGAGCTGTTTGGCAAGCTCAACCCCATGTCTTAAGCTATCGGCCTTGCCTGCCACATAAATTGCCACCCCTGCATTAAAGGCGATGATGTCTTGAGCTTTTTTGATGCGTGCGTCATCTGATGTACCCTGTAGGGCTTGTTTTATTAGAGATAAACTGTCTTTTGGGGAGCTAACGGTCAATCCTTCTAAAGATTGTGTGGCTAAATTAACATCATCAGGTCGAACAATATAATCGGTGATAACCCCATCTTTGAGTTCGCTAACAAAGTTATCACCTGCCAAGCTAAATTCATCTAAACCATCGGTAGAATGCACCACGATGACATGGCGACTGCCCAAGTTTTTTAGGACCTGTGCCAATGGGTGGCATAAAGATTTATCAAACACACCGATGACCGAATTGACCACGCCAGCTGGGTTGGTCAGTGGACCTAATACATTAAAGATAGTGCGTGCCTTTAATTGGGCTCTGACACCGATGGCGTGCTTCATTGCCTTATGGTGATTGGGAGCGAATAAAAAACCCAGTTGTTGTTCATGAAGGCAGGCGTGGATTTGCTGATTATCTAAATCTAAGCGAACTCCTGCCGATTGTAATAAATCTGAAGAACCTGATTTGGTAGAAACGCCACGATTGCCATGTTTGGCAACAATAGCACCGCTTGATGCGACCACAAAAGCAGCAGCGGTTGAGACATTAAAGAGACTTGCTCCATCGCCACCTGTACCGACAATATCCACCACACCAGTCAAATCATCAAGCACCACCTTATCTGCCAGTTGTCGCATGACATCAGCAGCAACACTGATTTCGTTAATGCTCTCACCTTTAAGACGCAGAGCAATCAAAATCGCTCCCATCAAGGCATCAGGACAGCGTCCATGCATGATGGCAAGCATGACCGCACGCATGGTAGTGGCATCTAGGTCTTGATGTTTTAATAATTGATTAAGGCTTTGGCTTAAAAAACTGTGAATCTCATCATCGTCAAGTAAGTGGATGTTATCAAGTGTAATCATGTCAATCCTTGCAGGTTGGTTTGGTTGGTGGCTATAGGTGGCTGATTGCAATTAACTTAAGCAACCTGAGGTAGGGCGTTGTGTTCTAATTTTGATAGTCCATGCCGTGCCAAAAAGTTATTAAAAATGCGATAGCCATGTTCACTTAAGATGGATTCTGGGTGAAATTGTACGCCTTCTACTGCTAGTGTTTTGTGTCGTACGCCCATGATTTCTTCAATGTTGCCATCGGTGTTTTTTGTCCATGCAGTCAGCTCTAGGCAGTCAGGCAGGGTATTTTTATCAATCACAAGTGAATGATAGCGAATGGCATTAAACGGGCTAGGTAGTCCCTCAAAAACGCCTGTGTTGTGATGATGAATGGGGGAAAGTCTGCCGTGCATGACCTCACCTGCTCGCACGACTTGACCACCAAAGGCTTGCCCGATTGCCTGATGACCTAAGCATACGCCCAAGATGGGGATTTCGCCTGATAGTTCATTTAAGATGGGCAAGGTAACACCTGCTTCTGTTGGACTACAAGGACCAGGGCCTAAGATGATGGCTTTGGGGGCGAGTGTGCGGATTTCATCAAGCGTGGTTTCGTTATTACGAAGTACTTGGATATTTTGTTGCAATTCGCCAAAATATTGCACAATATTGTAGGTAAAGCTGCAGTAGTTATCAATCATTAAAAGCATTTTATGTCCTTGTGCGTATTTTGATTATTAAGATGAAGTGATGAATATCTAATCGTGGATATGGGTGGTATTTTAACATTATTTTGACATCTGTCAAAGCAACAACGGCAGTGGTGTTTATGTCGCTACTGATGACAACACCGATGCACTGAGATTTTCGCTTTAGGTGATTTAAATATTCTACTCCATATGCCATAACAATACCAATATATGCTGTCTGTTCGGTGGTGGCTGTGATGGGCTTTTCTGATCAGACAGTGGGAGAAAAAATAGACTAATTTTGTGAATAAATAGAGGTTTATCGCTATATTTTGGGTTATTTTTTCGGCGGAGATTTGATAGATAAAATCAAATTTTCCCAAAACTATGCTATAATGCTAAGTTAATTTTAAAAAATTTTAAAGAGAAACTCATGCGTTTTATTGATGAAGCTGTAATCAGTGTAAAGGCGGGCGATGGTGGCAATGGTATCGTCAGCTTTCGCCGTGAAAAATTCGTCCCAAAAGGTGGTCCTGATGGCGGAGATGGCGGTAAGGGCGGCAGTGTTTATGTCGTTGCTGATGACAACACCAATACGCTGGTAGATTTTCGCTATACTCGTAAATTTGAAGCCAAGCGAGGCGAAAATGGTCGCTCAAAAAACTGCTCTGGCAAAGGTGCAGATGACATTTATCTAAAAGTGCCAGTTGGCACAACCATCATTGACACCGACCTTGATGTGGTGATTGGTGATTTGACAGAAGTTGGGCAGATGGTATTGGTTGCCAAAGGTGGTGATGGCGGTTTTGGCAACACTCGTTTTAAGACCTCCACCAACCAAGCCCCTAGAAAAGCCATTCCAGGTTTTACTGGGGAAGCTAAGAATATCAAATTAGAACTAAAAGTTGTGGCGGATGTGGGTTTGATTGGATTGCCCAATGCTGGAAAATCCACCTTTATCCGCCAAGTGTCATCAGCTCGCCCTAAGGTTGCTGATTACCCATTTACTACGCTTGTGCCTAATTTGGGCGTGGTGGATGTTGGTACGCACCAATCTTTTGTGATGGCAGATATTCCAGGCTTGATTGCAGGAGCATCTGATGGAGCAGGACTTGGTATTCGTTTTTTAAAGCATGTTGCTCGTACTCGCAGATTGCTACATATTGTAGATGTCAAGCCCATTGATGGCTCTGATCCTGTGGATAACGCCAAAATCATTTTGCATGAGCTTGAAAAATTTTCAAAAAGCCTTAGTGAATTACCACAAATTTTGGTGTTAAATAAAATTGACCAATTAGATGATGGCGAGGTGAACGATGTGTGCGAGCACATCATCAAAGAGCTGGACTGGCAGGGTGAGTTTTTTTGCACTTCAACCATCAGTGGACAAGGTGTTGATGAGATTAAATATCACCTGATGAGCGAAATTGAGGCAGAACAAGAACGAGAAGCGGAAGATAGTGATTTTGCCAAAGCACAAGCTGAACGCTTTGCTCGTCTAGAAGAAGAGGTTCGTCACAATACCGAAATCCAAAAAGAGGCTTATCGTGCCCGCCGTAAAGCCGAGCGAGAAGGCTTGTCGGATGATGACGATGATGATTGGAATGATGACGATTATGATGTGGCGGTGGAATATGCTCCTTATTAATCAAGGGTTTTGTTGGCAATATTGAGAGAGTTTTATGAATAATCAACCAAAGCGTATTGTCATTAAAATCGGTTCGTCTTTATTGACGAATAATGGTCGTGGGCTTGACCGCACTGCCATTTATGAGTGGGCAAGGCAAATCGCCACAATCCACGCTCGTGGCATTGAGGTGATACTGGTTTCTAGCGGAGCAGTTGCTGAAGGGGTGGTTCGGATGAACTTGCCTGAACGCCCCAAAAAACTGTCCGCCTTGCAGGCTTGTGCGTCTATTGGGCAAATGGGGCTGATTGAGACATGGTGGCAGGCTCTTATCCAAAAAGGCGTGCAGTCATCACAGATTTTGCTTACTCATGATGATTTGGCTCATCGTTCTCGTTATCTAAATATTAGCCAAACTTTAAGCCAGCTGATTGAGTGGCGTGTCGTGCCTGTTATCAATGAAAATGATACGGTAAGTTTTGGTGAGATAAAATTTGGGGATAATGATACTTTAGGGGCGATGAGTGCCACGCTGGTGGGGGCGGATTTATACATCATCTTGACTGACCAAGAGGGTGTATTTACCGATAATCCACGCACCAACCCCAATGCTACACTCATACAAAACGAACGAGCCATGGCGGATTATTTGCTTGATGTGGCAGGTGATGGCGGTAAATGGGGTAGTGGTGGTATGCTAACCAAAATCCGTGCAGGTAGATTGGCCGCGATGGCAAACTGTCCAACCATCATCGCTAATGGCAAGGTAGAAAATGTCATCACAAGATTGGTGGACGGCGAATCTATTGGCACACGACTGACCACCGATCATGCCGACCGCCTGATTGCAAAAAAACAATGGCTTGCTACCCACATTCGTATGGTGGGTACGCTCGTGATTGATGATGGGGCGATGAATGCCATTACCGAGCAAGGAAAATCTTTGCTTCCTGTGGGTGTTGTGGAGGTTCAAGGCGATTTTGATGCAGGTGATGTGGTGGAAATTGTCAATACCCAAAAAGTGCGTTTGGCGGTGGGGCAGGTAGGTTTTGGTAGCAAAGATGCCAAAGCCATCATTCAAAAGCACACCGATGAAATTGTGCGAATTTTGAATTTAAATAATGACAAAGTCATTATGGTGCATCGTGATGACATGGCGGTTCTTTGATGATACGCTAAGTGTTTATTTTATATATCTTAAATCATTTGATTTCAATAATTTGATGGATATTTTATGACAAATAATAATTTTCCAACTCTAAAAAATGATCGACTATTAAGAGCATTGCGTTTTGAAGAGGTGGATACCACACCTGTTTGGATGATGCGTCAGGCAGGGCGTTATCTACCAGAATATAAGGCAACTCGTGCTGAAGCAGGTGACTTTTTGAGCTTGTGCAAAGACACGGCTCGTGCTACTGAAGTAACTTTACAACCTTTGCGTCGTTTTGAGTTGGATGCGGCAATTTTATTTAGTGATATTTTGACTGTACCTGATGCTTTAGATTTGGGTCTGTACTTTGAAGCAGGCGAGGGTCCTAGATTTCAAAAAACCATCCGCACCGAAGCTGATATAGCCACCCTACCTAAGCTAAACATGGCAGATCTAAGCTATGTTACTGATGCGGTAACGAGTATTCGTCATGCTTTGGGTGGGCAAGTGCCATTATTTGGTTTTAGTGGTTCGCCTTGGACGCTGGCGACTTATATGATAGAAGGTGGTGGTTCAAAAGAATATCGCCATGCCAAAGAAATGATGTATGCACGCCCAGAGTTGTTGCACGCATTATTGGATAAAATCGCTGATGCAGTAGCTGAGTATTTGGGTGCTCAGATTGTTGCAGGGGCGAACCTTGTGCAGATTTTTGATAGTTGGGGTGGGGCGTTAGGTCATCGCCAGTTTATTGAATTTAGCCATCAATATAACCGCCGTATCATCGATGTCCTAAAAGCTAAATATCCTGATGTACCTGTGGTTATGTTTACCAAAGGTGGCGGTTTATGGGTTGATGTGCAAGCAGATAGCAAGGCAGATGCGTTAGGTTTTGACTGGACCATGCCATTAGATAAGGCTCGTGTGGCATTGGGTCGTACCAAGGCGATTCAAGGCAATCTAGACCCTGCTACCCTATACGGAACGCCTGAGAGTATCCGCCAAGCGGTGCAACATATGCTAAGCGATGTCTATGTTAGCGGTATCCATACAGGTTATGTAGCGAACTTTGGCCATGGTATCACTCAGTGGGCAAATCCAGATCATGCCAAAGTGTTTGTTGATGCGGTGCATGAATTTCAACTGTAAAGTATTAACTGCATTATAATAAAAAAACCGACCGAGTGGACGGTTTTTTTTATTGGGTGAGTGGCTGTACCAATTATTTGATGGTTGTCTATCCAAATTAGTCTTGATGAGCAACAAAAAATTCTGTTTCTGTGCAGATGCCCAAAAACAGAATTTTCTATAAAGCATTATTTTATAAGCAATCTTATGCCAATCAAAAATACTTGATTACTACTTAACAGGTTTGATATTAAGTGGCTTGTCATCAGAACGCCAAATATAGTAACCACCTTCATTGATGATTTTGATTTGATTGGCGATTTGAGCGTTGTCAGGATGCTTGGCTTGCAATGCCTTTAGTCGTGACAAGGCAGCATCTTTTTTGTCATTTAATAGGTCTGCTTGAGCAAGGCTTTGCTCTGCTTCAATGTAGCCTAGCGAGACTGATTTGTCTAGATATTTTTTACCTTCATTAAAACCACCTGCTTCACTAATCATCATGCCCAACAGAAAATTGGCTTCAGGGTGGTTTGGTTTTAGACGCAAGGCCTTTTGCATATGATTTGATGCGCGCACAGAATAGTCGGTGCCGACATTTAGGTTGCGAGCGATGCCGTTTAGTTTGGCGGCACGCAAGACAATATCAAAAGATGCGTCTGAAGCATTGGCAAAAGGTTCAATCCAGTCTGACAAGTGTTTGACATTTTGAGTGGTTAGATATTCGGCGGTTACCGTTGGGAAACTTGGCGGATAGTGGCGTGCATTTGGTGAGACTGTTGCAATAAACTCATCCATCAAGGTGGTATCCATTAGGATATTACCTGATTGATTGGCAGGGGTTAGTACCGTTGGGACATTTTGAATGTCGGATATGGTTACTGCCGGTGTGGGCAGACCTGCAATGGGGGTGGCTAGAAGATTAGCGGCGTTGTTATTGATGATGGTGGTGGTAATCTCACTACGCATTTGTGGGGCTAGCGGAGAGATTGTGCCTGCGGTTAGCTCTTGAATGGTTGGTGCTGAGGTGGTTTTTGAGGTTTTTTTATTGGTTTTGGATTTGGCTGAAGGTTTTGCTTTTGCAGATGTTTTGGTGGTGGTTGTTTTGGTGTTTTTTGGGGCTGCGTGAACAGTTGCGCTGCTTAGACCCAGTATGCTTAGGCTAAGTGCTAATACGGTAAGTTTTTTCATGATAAGTTCCTTAAATACAACTTTGATATCAAGTGGAATATTTTTTTAATGATAACAGATTTATCTTAATGGGTTGATAGATTTTTTCAAGTATTTGGTCGCAAAATGTTGCGTTGTTGTAACATTAGTACTAACAATCACAAATATCACAATGTACTTGTGTTATCATCATTCATGACCATGGTGTGGCGATACTTCATGAGTTTGCGATATAAGAATATGCCAAACAAGGCGTTTAGTATCCCTGAGACAAAAAACAGCATGGGTAAACTTAACCCTAGTTGAGATAACATGATGATGGAAAAAATTGCCGAGCCAACCATAAAGATGGCATTAAAAATATTATTTGTCCCTACGATTCTTGAGCGATGGCTGATGGGGGCGTAAGCCTGCATGAATGCGTACATCGGCACGATATACACGCCACCAAAAAACCCCAAACAAAACAAATCGGCAAATACTCGCCATGCCCCTTGTACGCCAAATATTGAGCTGATGTCATGTATGCTACCACTGGATATATTGATGGCTGATAATGAAAAATACAAATCAATGGCAAATAGACTAAGTCCAATCATACCAAAGGGTAGTAGCTTTAGACTGACTTGATTTTTGGTAAAGGTTTTGCATAGCAAAGAGCCTAAAGAAACCCCAACAGAAAACAGTATTAACAGCAAAATCACCACTGATTCATCACTATGTAAAATCATCTTGCTAAGTTCAGGCATCTGGGTTAAAAAAGTCGCTCCATAGAACCAAAACCAACTATTGCCAATAATGACAAAAAACAATAAAGGCAGTGAATATAAGTACTTGATGAGTGAAAAACTGGTGCTAAAGATATTCCAATTGATTGCTAAATCTGTGGTACGAGCAGGCGTATAAGGTAAAAATTTAGCAGAGATATATCCTAAAATAGCAACAATGAGAGTAACACCAATCAGCCATATATTGGCGTGATTTAGCTGTGTGAGTAGACCTGCTACTATCATGCCTATTAAGATGGCAAGGCTAGTACCTGTTTGGAACAATCCATTGGCTCCGACCAATTCGTTTTTGTGCATGACTTCTGGTAGGTAGGCGTATTTAACTGGACCAAAAAAAGTGGATTGTGCACCCATTAAAAATAACGCCAAAAATAGCAACCAATACAGCTCAAACCAAAAACCAATCGCTGCAATCGCCATGATGATGATTTCTAGTAGCTTGATGCTTTGTGTTAGCATGGATTTTTCGTATTTGTCAGCGATTTGTCCTGCTAATGCCGAGAATAAAAAATAAGGTAGAATAAAAAGCAGTGCCGCCAAATTATTCAGTTGGCTGATTTTCATGCCCATTTTGGTCGCAGCGGTATAGGTTAATATTAAAATAAGAGCCTGTTTAAAGATATTGTCATTAAATGCCCCTAAAAATTGGGTAAAAAACATTGCACTAAAATGACGACGCTTAAAAAGGGAGAATTGTGATGCCATAAATAAAGGATTGTTAATATGAATTAGTTTGTTATAATAGCAGGTATTTTTATTTTAGTGTTTATTTTATATTATATATTTATTGTATTATCTTTTTAAAAGAATTGGTGTTTTTGGTGGGCGGTGGCATGAAAAAGCGGTTGCAGGCAGATGATAAGATAACTCAAGGCGGTCAGGGTAGATTGTTACGCACCACTCTATCTTTAGCGATGCTTGGTCTGTCGTACGAAGCGTGGGCAAGCAAGGACACCCAAGATGTGCTGCCAAACTCCACGCCCATTGCTGATATTTATGATGATAGCATATCTAAAACCTTAAAAGATGGTAAATCTTTACTGAATGAGCAAATCGAGCAGTCCGCCCAAAGCATCGCTGATATATCGTTGTATACCCCAGCCCAAATCCAAGCACGATTAGAAAATGCCGCCCAAGAAAACCCACTATTGGTGGCACAAGCAGAAGCCGATTTCATCTCACGCCTTGATGATGATAAAACACCTGTCGGTCTTGATGTGGATAGTATTACTAAGATTCCCACTCCAGATACCTTACAAACTCTTGGATTGACAACAGAAGATGGACAAAGTGTTGGCATTGACCCAAAAGCCTATATCCCACAAAGACAGCCTCAGCTTGATGACGCCATGCAAGTGGTGATAGAAGAAGATGAGATTAAACAACCTAATATTGTAAAACGACTATATAGCAGGCTGTTCAATGATGGTGTAGAGACGGTAGTACGCCTTGATACTGAGTTTTATCATAGCCAAAATCACAGTCTGCAAACACCCATCAAGCTAAAAAAAGGCGAACTAAAACAAGAGCCGTTTGCTAACATTAAGGCCGCCCTTGAAGACATAACCGCCGAGAGCGTCAGAGATTTTAATAGTGCCTTGCCACGCCTAAGGCAGACAGTACAGTCAGCAGCAAGAGCGGTGGGCTACTATGAAGTGGATTTTGGCATCACCAAGAGAGAAGTTGGCAAGGTTGCTGTGATTATCCACGAGCTTGGTGAGCCAGTACGCATTGCATCTCAAGTATTAGAAGTGCGTGGTGAAGGAGTAAAAAACCCTGCCTATCAAAAAGCGACCGAAAAAGCCAATCTATCCTTTGATGACACCTTTCATCATGGTCATTACGAAGCGGCAAAAGGTGCTATTACCGAAGTGAGTGCTGAACAGGGTTATTTTGATGGTAGGTGGCTGAGTAACTCAGCAGATGTCATCTTGCCAGATAATCTGGCTGATGTGAACTTAATCTATGATAGTGGTGAGCAGTATGAGTTTGATGAGGTGGTGTTTTTCACTTTTGATGAAGAAACCAAGCAATTAACCACCGACCCTAGCAAACTGCCTGTCAAAGCTGAACTACTAAAAAAGCTGGTAACTTTTAAGATGGGTGATGCCTATAATCGTACAGCTGTGCGTAACTTAAGCAACAATCTGTTGGCAACTGGTTATTTTAATGCAGTGAATACTGAGCTTGTACTACCTACCGCCAATTCTGCTAGTACGGATGACGACCAAAATATCTCCCTTGAGGCTGAAAGTGGCGAAGTGGGACAAAGCGAGCTTGTGGATATGGGAGATGGCGTTGTATTAGAGGTTTCTCCAATTGAGTTTACCGCTTCACAGGTAGTCCAAGATAAGCTGGCGTTAGTTACTCAAAAGGCAGAAAGGCTATATAGTATGCCTGAGGATAGGTTATTGGTTACAGACACGCATAGGCAATCAAAAAGTATCTTGGGGCGGATTAGTGATGCGGTGAGTAGTGTGGCAAAGATGATTTTGCCTGATGAGAGTCGTGATGTGGCAGATTCTTTTCAAGGAGCAGGCATACCAACGCTTGCTCATCGAAAAACCCCACAGCAAGTACACGCTGATAAAAAAGTACCACTTTATATCTTTGTGGGTAGTGATAAGCCTCGTGATGCCCAAATCGGTTTAGGTTGGGGTTCAGATGGTGGTGCTAGCTTGATTGCCAAGTTTGAGCATAATCTCATCAATAAAGATGGGTATCAAGCAGGGGCGGATGTGCGTTTATCCCAAGAGAAAAAAGGGGTTGGGCTGTATGTTACCAGACCTTTGACCCACCCATTAAACGACAAACTGCGTGCGTCACTAAGCTATAATGAAGAAGTGGTTGGTGGCAGTGTAGGGACTTTTGATTTGCGTGCTAAGACATTGCAACAGAGTATCAGTCGCAATATCATTAATGAATCAGGTTGGAATAGGAGCTACTCTCTTCGTTATCGTTTAGATGGGCTTGAGACGGGCGTGCCGATTGGTCTGTGGTCGGATTTACCGGTGAGATTTATTGATGGCAAGCCAAGACAGGAGGCATTGTTGGCAGGTTATGCCATCAATAAAAACACCTTTGACAATCCTGTCAATCCAATGCGTGGTTACAGTCAAAACTATTCGGTTGAAGTGGGTGCAAAAGGACTGGTTACAGATACAAACATGGCGATTGTGCGAGCAGGTGTGGGCGGTATTTATAGCTTTGGGGATAATGCTTATGGCAAAGACCGTGCCCATCAGCTGATTGGTAGTCTCAATGCAGGCTATCTATGGGCAAATGACTTTGAGTCTGTACCTTATAAACTTAGGTTTTTTGCGGGGGGTGATCACAGCATTCGTGGCTATAGCTATGAAAGTTTATCTCCCATCTCGGATAAGGGTTATTTGACAGGTGGTCAGGCGTTGGCAGTGGCAAGTGGTGAGTACAACTATGAAGTAATGAATGGCCTTAGGTTGGCTGCATTTGCCGATGTTGGTAATGCTTATGATAAGAATTTTAGCAATGCAACCAAGATTGGTGCTGGGGTAGGTGTGCGTTGGGCGTCTCCTGTGGGTCAGGTGCGTGTTGATGTAGCGACAGGGGTGGGTGAAAAAGGCAATCCAATTAAGCTACACTTCTTTATTGGTACGCCGTTTTAATTGAGCTGTATGTTTTAACTTTTGTGATAGTAATATAATATTTGATAAATTTTTGATAATTTTGCCATGACTGATAATTTTTCTCATCAATCCAATAGTGATACAACAACAAATCATGCCGACGCTTTAAAATCGTCTGTGCAAAATTCTCATGGTCAAAATCCAACCGAGCAATTAGGCAGTCACCCAAATCAGCCTAATAATGGCTCAAACCATCAACCAAATAACAAGCCAAAATGGCTCATTTATCTGATTCGTGCCATTGTTACATTACTTGTTGCAATGGTATTGATGTTTGTCATCTTATTTTATGCGATGGGAACACAATCAGGCACCAAGTTTTTATTAGAAAAAATTGCCCTAGAAACTGGCACTAGCCTAAAGTATTCTGAAGGTAATCTAAGGCAGGGTGTGTGGGTGTCTGATATTGTCATTGCTCATGGCGAAGATATGCAGATTCAGATTGATCGTGCCTATGTTCAGTTAGGCTTTCGTGCGGTGTTGGCACGCCAAGTGCATTTGGTGAACAGCCAGATTGACACTTTGCAGGTTGTCAATAAACAGCCACCAACAGACGAGCCTTTTGATTATGCTACCATTGATTTGCCTGTTGCGTTAAAACTTGAAAATACTCAAGTTAAGCACATTGTTTATCATCAAGCTACCAAAGAGTCTATTTATTTACATGACATTCGCATCAATGATGGTCTGTGGACAGGCACCAAAATTAAGCTTAATGGAGCGACAATCCGCTACGATGACAGCGTAACGGTCAGTAATATTGATGGTCAAATTGAGCTGACTGGTGATTATCCACTGAATGTATCAGCAGATGTGGAAGTGCAGGCGATTAAAAACGCTTATTTTGGTGTGTTGAACACCCATGCTACAGGTACGCTAAAACGAACGGTTGGAACTTTGACCTCCAAATATCATGGTTATGACATTCAAGGGGAGTTTATTGCACAAGGTCTAGATGAGAATTCGCCATTTAGTGCTAAGATTGGCTTTGATAAAGTGGTCTTGCCTTATGCGACCGAACAAAGCATTACTTTAACAGATGGTGTCATCACCGCCGATGGGGTCATCAGCGATATTGAACTTAGAATCAATACAGACTTATCGGCTAAAGACATACCGTCTGGTCGTTATCGTGGTCGTGGTGTGGTGCGTGATGGTGGCATGGCGATTCCGTTTTTGCGTGCTGACACACCAAGTGGTGCATTGACCGCCAAAGCTGATATGTCATGGAAAGATGAGTTTGAGTTGCACGCTACTTTAACGGGTAATAACTACAAGATTCGTGAAATTATACCCAGTGAATACCAAGACTATCAAGCGTATCTGCCAAAGACCTTGACGGGTGATTTGAGCCTTGATTATTTTTATTTAGATGAAGATGGCAAGACTCGTTTTGACTTTGATTTAAATCAAAAAGATGGCGAGCAGATACAAGTTTCATTAAGTCAATCTCAAGATATACCTAATGCCTCTTGGCGAATTCATGCCGACTGGCAAAACCTGATTCGCCAAGATGTGCCAAATTTAGGCAATATTCGCTCACCACAAGGCATGGCAGATATCCGTTTAGAAAAAGGGCGGGTTTTCATTGATGTACAAGGACGCATCAATGAGCTGTCTGTCGCCCCTATGGGGGATTATACGGTCAAAGCAAGGATTGATGGGGGTGAACGCATCCATTTAAGTAATTTTGTCTATGATGGAGCAATGGGCAATTTGTCAGGGGCTGGCTATGTTGAGCTTGCTAGCACCCAAAAACCACTATCATGGCAGATAGATGCCAAGACCACTGGACTGTTACCCAATGCTTATTTTGATGAGCCAAATAAAACACCACTTCAAAGCATCGTAGGTACACTAAAAGCATCAGGCAGAATGCGTCAAGATTCTAAGCGTAAAGGACTAAGCACTCATGATGTCAATATTGAGCAGTCGGATTTGACCGCCAAACTTAATGATGGGCAGATGGTTGCTATTGCAGGCTTGGGTCGTGCCAGTGTGCGTGTGTCTGATGGCGAGCTGAGTCATTTTGATGCGTTGTTTGATGGCAAAGTAAATCAGTCTTTTGTGCCGAGTATGACACAGACGACGCTTAACACGCATATCTCTGGCAACCTTAAAGCCATTGATATTCATAAACTTCACGCCAGTTCAAATGCAGGTCAGGTCAAGTTATCAGGCAAGGTCGGTCTTGATGATGGCGTCAGTTGGGATGTCTTGGCGGATTTAGATGAGCTTGATACACATCATTTCAACCAAGAAAATCTGAATGCTGTGATAACAGGTAGGTTAAATAGCACAGGACACTACAATGATGAGCAGCTGTCTAATGTGGCGGTGCGATTTGATGGTGAGGTAGGTCATGACAAGTTGCCTAAGGGTCGCTTTAATATAGATGTTGCTGGCGAGGGGCAAAAATATCATATCAATAGGCTTGCTTATCATGGGGTGGCAGGCGAGTTTGATGCCAAAGGATATTTGGATATCACGCATGGCTATTCTTGGGATATGATGGCGAATATGAACCACTTTGATCTTGGGGCATTCTTTAAAGAAGTGCCAAGTGATTTGACAGGAAGTGTGGCGGTGCGTGGTGATTGGCAGGAGCATCAGCAGACCATCTATGTTGATAAGCTAGACCTTGTGGGCATGGTACGAAATCAGCCTTTTGATGCCAAAGGATCTTTATCGGCTGAACTGTCTTTGCCTAAGGATTTAAAGGCGTATTTTGGACAACTAAAAACCCAAACCCCTAAAAATATTGATGAAATCCTAGCTCTAAGAGGGCAAATTGATAGTCGTGCTAAGATGGCACAAAATATCATCAAACGCTTAGATGCCAATCAGCTTGATGTACGCTGGGGTGAGAATGGTATTCGTCTAGATGGCGACAAATCCAACCTGACCACTACTATTTCTATCACGGATTTAAGCCAGATTTTACCAGATGCTCAAGGAGCGATTAAAGGCGGTATCATCTTGATGGATGATGGCAACTCTTTGCCAACTTTGTACATTGATGTGTCGGCAGGTGGTGTGCGTACAGCCAATGTGGTTATTCAAGAGGCAAGGGCATTGGGCAGGATTATCAATCTAGGCAGTGCCGACAGTCAGCTACTTATTGATGTTAAAGATATCATTGCAATGGGTCGTGTGGTGAAGTCTGCTCGTCTTGATTTTTATGGACAAGAACAGAATCATACGCTTGCTATTAGTACGCAATCTGCCCAAAACCAAGTGAATGCTAAAATTGAAGGCAGTCTTGATAGAGCGAGTGGTCGCTATCGTGGTGTGCTAAGTAATGGGGCATTGCATAGTAAGTTTGGCATACTGACTCAAAAACAGCCAACCGAATTTAGCTACGGCATTAATGATAAGAGTATCTCGGTGGCGGCTCATTGTTGGCAGTCAATGGGGCATAACCACGAACAACAAGGTTCGCTGTGCTTGCAAGATACGCTTCACTATACTCAGACGGCAGGCAGTGTTAATTTGGTGGTGCAAAATCTCAATACTTCGGTATTTTCAGCGGTGCTACCTAGTGATATTCATTGGCAATCGGTATTAAGCGGTAAAATACAAGCAGACTGGCAGCAGGGCGATAAGCCAAGCGTTAATGCTGTTTTGTATTCAGACAATGGGCGTGTGGGACTTGACCAAGATGGTGCTTATATTGAGATGCCTTATGAGCGAGTATCTGTCATCGCCCAAAGTGTTGCTGATGGGTTAAAGCTGCGTGCTGATGTGGCAGGGGTGGCAGCTCGTGGTTATGCTGATGTGATTGTTGATCCTTATGGTGAGAATAAACCCATCTCTGGAGCATTGCTTATTAATGACATCAATCTTGCGGTGTTGCGTCCATTCTTTCCGAATATTCAGCGTCTGTCTGGCATTGCCAACATTGGTGGTGGTCTGGGTGGTACGCTTACACAACCACTGTTTTATGGTAATGCTCATCTGTCTGATGCGAATTTGGCGTTGGTCGGTGTACCGCTTAGCCTATCTAGCATAAATGCCAATATGCAGGTGCGTGGCACGAATGCACAGCTGTTGGGTGAGTTTATGGCAGGCTCAGGCAAAGGCGAACTAAAGGGTGAGTTGGACTGGTCAAAGACCTTGCAAGCTCATATGAGAGTACGAGGCGAGAATCTTGAACTCAATCAACCACCCCTTTTGACCGCCAAAGCGACACCAGATATTGAAATCATCGCTCGACCTTCTGAAAGATATGTCCAGATTCAAGGTGTGGTATCTGTACCATCTGCCATCATCAGACCGCCAGAGTCAACCGCCAGTATCGTGAGTGAATCGAGTGATGTTACTGTGCTTGACCGCCGTGCGACAGGTGATATTGAGCAGGTATTAGCCGTTGTTGAGCCTTGGGATATCAATGCTGACATCGGCTTGGATTTGGGAGATGATGTGGTATTTCGTGGCTTGGGAGCAAAACTTCCTTTAGCGGGGGCGTTGCATCTTACTCAGTCAGGACAGGGGCGAATGCGTGCCAAAGGTGTTATTCAGGTATCTGAGCGTACAAAGATTGATGGCATTGGGCAAAATCTTGAACTTAACTATGCTCAGGTTCGCTTTAACGGAGATGTGTTAAACCCACGCCTATCTATTGAAGGTGAAAAACAAATTGAAGGTCAGACGGTGGGTGTGCGTGTTAAAGGCACAATCAGCAGTCCTGAAATCACGGTATTTAATGACGCAGGTCTGACTGAACAGCAGGCAATGAATGCTTTGGTAACAGGGCGTATCACAGAATCGGCAGACAGCCAAATCTCCGAACAAGGTTTTCGCTCAAAAGTAACCAACAGTCTAGCGGCAGCCGGTTTAAGCTTAGGGCTGACTGGCACAAGAAATATCACCAATCAAATCGGTCAAGCATTTGGACTTGAGAGCTTAACCATTGATGCGTCAGGTAGCTCAAATGACACCATCGTGAGTGTAACCGGTCATCTTAGCCCTGATTTGTATATTCGCTATGGCGTGGGTCTGTTTAATGCCGAGTCTGAGTTGTCCATGCGATATCAGCTGACCCGTCGTATTTATATTGAGGCGGTCAGTGCTGCACAAAACACGGTTGATGTGATTTATCGATGGAAGTTTTAAGCATGGCTAAAATGGGTCTTAAGAATGATTGACATGCCTTAAACATAAATAAAAAATCAATAACACCGCCATATGAAGCGGTGTTATTGATTTGGAGAAAACTGACAATAACCATAAATTAAATTTTGCTTGAGTGGCTGAATAATATGTGTCTTATATGTGTTTTGCCACCCAAAAACTTATGGTGTCTTTTATTGCTTATTTGGTTAAAATCAGGCGATTGTTGCGAGTTAAGCGTAAGCGGTATTCTTCGCCTTGATGTTCAATACGCACTTCTTTGGTCATTGCAAATAAATTTTGTGAGTGCAGGGTTGGTAGGCGAGTGGTTTCACGATTGCTAAAATAGCGAGCGATTGTCATAGTCATGGCGATATTCCTTTTGTTGGTGGGTTGCGGGTTTTTTCCCGAGCCACTTTTGGCTTAAACTTTGAACAAAAAAAGCACAAATTTACTAAAGATTAAATGTATTAACTGTGCTAATTAAAATGATAATTTTTATAAGTTGATTTTAACTTACACCTGCTAAATATTTTTAAATAGCAATAATTATCATTTGTTGTTATCATAGCAAAAATTTCTAAGATTGCAAATATTAATTGCAAATATTAAGAATTTTTATCAAATTTCAGATAAACGGTATATAAAAAATGACAAACGGTAGCATTCAACCAGCTTTAGTAGAAAATGCCAACAAACCAACCATTGAAGTGGCGATAGCGGTTTTACAATACAACGCAGGTGAGGGTAAAAAGTATTTACTTGCTACTCGCCATGCCCATCAGCATCAAGGTGGAAAACTGGAATTTGTTGGGGGTAAGATTGAGATTGGCGAGACGGCAATGACGGCATTGGTTCGTGAGGTTCAAGAGGAGATAGGGCTTGACATCACAGATAATCTCATCACTAAGATGGGTAGGATTTATCATGATTATGCCAGCAGGAGTGTGTGCCTGCATGTATATTTGGTAAAAATGACCAAAAGTCAATACGATGTATGTCGTCATCAATCAGTGGGCTTGGATGGACAACAATTGGGTTTTTATGATGAAGGTTTTGTTCTTAGTCAGTCAAAGAGATTTCCTGATGCTAATAGAGCGATTTTGATGTGGTTGACCTTACCGGAGGTGCTTATCGTTAGTCATGCTTTGACATATTTTAAGCAGTCTAATAATAAGACCGACTGGTTGGATTGTTATACAACTTTGCCTAAAAACAGCACGCTGGTTGTGCGTAGTCAGGCTGGTGTACAGATTGATGATGAGCTGATTGATGTTTTAAAATCAGTACGGAAAGATTTACGCTTTGTTGTGCCATTTGGTACATCACATGGTATGGGTGGCACTACAGTCTTGGCACATAGATTGACCCAAGAGCAGTTGATGAACCTTGATTTGTTTTACTCATCAACATTAGATTTGCCCAACGCTCCCATCATCGCAAGCTGTCATGACAAGCAAAGCCTGCAAAAAGCCAATGCATTGGCACGAGTTCATCCTGTGCTAGCGGTGTTGTTGTCGCCTGTTAAGCCAACCCAAAGCCATCCAAACGAGCCTGCCTTAGGGTGGGGGGATTTTTGGGCATTGGCAGAGTTATCTGATGTGCCTGTGATTGCCTTAGGTGGGTTATCACCCGATGATTTGGGTGATGCGTGGGCCAGTGGTGCGGTGGCAGTGGCAGGCATTCGTGGATTTATTTAAAACATACACCTATGTTTGCAATAAATAATTCTAGACAATCAGGGTGTTTTATTTTAAAATTCATCTATTTGTTATTGTCTATATTCCATTCGTTTATTAAAGGAAACCATCATGAGCATCTATCAAGATCATCTTGCTAAGCGTCAAGCGGACGAATCATCAGCGGTTGAGCTGATTGTTGCACTTGCTAAATTGACCAATAAAAATGTCAGCGTATTGTTTTTTGGTGAGTGTCTGTCGCTGTCGGTGGCAGATATTCTGACCAAGCATACTAACGCAGGTTTAAAGGTGGCTGACACTTTGGCGTTGGCTCAAAGCCTAGATGTCTCAAATACTACTATTGATCTAGGACAAGCCATCAAGGCAGATAAAACAGCGGACGACTTTGCAAGTGGTCAAGAAGTGCCAGCAACAGATGTGGTGCTATATGGCTTTGGTCGCATTGGTCGCATTCTAGCCCGCTTGTTAATGAGCCGTCCTGCTTCTGATAAAGGATTGCAATTAAAAGCCATCGTAGTGCGTCCTGCTGGCGAAGGCGACCTTGCTAAGCGTGGCTCGCTTCTTGAGCGTGATAGTGTGCATGGTTGGTTTGATGGGTCTGTTGAGATTGATACTGCTAACGGCGGCATCATTGTGGGTGGTCGCTTTATTAAAGTTATCTACGCATCTGACCCAAGCGAAGTGGATTACACTGCACATGGTATCAATAATGCCATCGTTATTGACAACACAGGCAAATGGAAAGATGAAGCAGGTCTAGGTAAACACCTAGCAAGTAAGGGCGTAAAAAAAGTACTATTAACCGCTCCTGCTAAAGGCGAGATTAAGAATGTGGTCTATGGTGTAAACCACGATACCATCGGTTCTGATTCTATCGTATCAGCAGCAAGTTGCACCACCAACGCCATCACACCAACCTTAAAAGTATTGCATGATCATTATGGTATCGTCAATGGTCATATGGAAACTGTCCATGCGTTTACTAACGACCAAAATCTAGTGGATAACCATCATAAAGCTGACCGCCGTGGTCGTGCTGCACCACTTAATATGGTGATGACCTCAACAGGTGCGGCTTCTGCGGTATCCAAAGCCATTCCAGAGCTTAAGGGTAAACTGACTGGCAATGCCATTCGTGTACCAACGCCTAATGTATCTTTGGCGATTTTAAATCTCAACTTTGAAAAAGCGGTAGGTTCTGCTGATGAGCTTAATGCTTTCATCAAAGACAAGTCGCAAAGCCAACAGTGGCAAGAACAAATTGATTATTCAGACAGTAGCGAAGCGGTTTCTACTGATTTTGTTGGTTCTAAAAAAGTTGCAATCTTTGATGCTAAAGCAACCATCGCCACCGATAACCGTGCCACCCTTTATGTGTGGTATGATAATGAGATGGGTTATAGTACTCAGGTCATTCGTGTGGCAGAAGTTATGGCAAACAACAGCTAACCTTGCCAACCAAGACAATAAAAAAACACTCAAAAAATTTTGGGTGTTTTTTTTATTATTTAAAGCAGATGTAAAGTATCTATCAAAGAACCTTAACAATCTATAGGTAGTGTTTAAGCCATGATTTTTGATGAATTTTTGTGATTAAACCCTTATGGGCTTATTTGGGTATATCAATACGCCGCACACTTTAACAATAAGCCAGTCTCATAAGTTAGTGATAACTTGCAAACAGATCGTACTCACTGGCTTCATCAATGACAACACGAAGCCATTGACCGATTTTTACGCTATGGTCAATGTTATCCACATAGACATGACCATCAATCTCTGGTGCGTCAGCATGACTACGACAAATGGCGATATTCTCTTTGATATCAATGTCATCGACCAGTACAACCATGCTTTTACCAACCTTTTCTTGTAGCTTTTCAGCACTGATGGTCTGAGCAACTGTCATCAATCGCTCGTAGCGGTCTTGTTTTATGTGTTCTGGTATGGGATTGGGTAAAGTGTTGGCAACAGCACCTTCAACCTCGGAGTAAGTAAAGCAACCAACTCGGTCAAGGCGAGCTTTTTTGAGCCAATCTAGTAGATATTCAAAATCTTCTTCGGTCTCACCAGGAAAGCCTACCACAAAACTCGAACGAATGGTAATATCTGGGCAGATTTCTCGCCATTTAGCGATGCGTTCTAGTACATTCTCACTGTGAGCAGGGCGTTTCATTGCTTTTAGAACAGATGGTGAAGCGTGTTGGAAAGGAATATCTAGGTAGGGGAGTAGTCCACCCATGTCATCACTTGCTGTCATGCTATCTGCCATAATTTGTACCACATCATCAACATGCGGATAAGGATAAACATAATGTAGCCGCACCCAAATGCCGAGTTTGGCTAAGGCTTGGCACATATCAAAGAATTTACTCCGAATGGGCTCGCCTTGCCAAAAGCTCATTTTGTATTTTAAATCCACGCCATAAGCAGAGGTGTCTTGGCTGATGATGAGTAGCTCTTTTACGCCTGCTTTTTTTAGGGCGTGTGCCTCCTTTAGAACATCGTCTATCGTGCGAGATACCAAATCTCCACGCAATGACGGAATGATACAAAAGGTACAGCGATGATTACAGCCTTCACTGATTTTTAAATAGGCATAATGAGCGGGTGTCAACTTGATGCCAGCTTCGTTGATTAGGTCAATTTTTGGGTCGTAGGATTTGTTCTTAATGGGTTTTGGCACATGATGAGTAACAGCCTGAACGACCTCTTGATAGGCATGAGCACCTGTTACTGCTAGTACGGCAGGGTGCATGGTGCGAATTTTTTCGGCGTCTTTGCCTAGACAGCCTGTAACAATAACTTTGCCGTTTTGGGTGATTGCCTCACCGATGGCATCAAGGCTTTCTTGAACAGCACTTTCAATGAATCCGCAGGTATTCACTACCACTAAATCAGCACCATCATAATCTTTGGCAACTTGATATCCTTCACGACTAAGCTCGGTAATAATGCGTTCGCTATCAACCAAAGCTTTGGGGCAACCCAATGAGACAAAGCCAATCTTAGGGGCTGATGTATTGATATCGCCATGAGTAAATTGTTGGCTTTCGGCAATGTTGCGGTTTTGATTATGATTGGCTTTATGGTGGTAGCCAGTCTCGGTAGGGTTTGGCTGATTGGGATTAAAAGTCTGAACGGTCATTGTATGTCTTAGGTTCTCTAAAATGGCTGTCTATAAAGATGGCGGACGCATCTGATGCGTTATAAGGCGTCATTATAGCATAATATTGGTGGTGTCATCTTGTCTTATGAGCTAAAAATCCATCAAATTTTAATGAAACACCATCAATAAAAAACTCCAAATCTAATGATTTGGAGTTTTATTAAAAATGGCGCAGCGGACGGGACTCGAACCCGCGACCCCCGGCGTGACAGGCCGGTATTCTAACCAACTGAACTACCGCTGCTAAGGTCTATTATCTTTTTTACCATAAAAGATTAAATGGTGGGCGGTAACGGATTCGAACCGCTGACCCTCTGCTTGTAAGGCAGACGCTCTACCAACTGAGCTAACCGCCCAAACTGAACTGACCAAATAATTTTTATTTTGTATGTCGTTCGTTGTGATGCGTATTATATAGATTTTTTGGAAAGTGTCAAATGATTTTTTATAAAAATTTAAAATATTTTGTAAGATACTGATTCTTTTAATAAAAATTATTAAGCTATGGGTGTTTTTAAATGTATTGACTAATCTACCACACTTGAGATTTTTGCCATGAAGCCACAACTAACCACAAAACAATACGGGCAACTGCTTAAATGTTGATTTGTTGTATTATTACAATTATTGCTGTTCAATCTTTGATTGTCGTTTGTATCATTATTCATGGTGCCGCATTTAGTCTTTTATTCTTTAGGTCTGTGATAAGGTGGTGCATTTTAAGTTATAATCTTTGTTGGCAATGATTAAAAATCAAAACCTGCACTTACTCCAATAATTGTTTCTTTCTTCATAAAAGTGGGTACTTTAAGGCCTTTGCCAACAAAGATGTCTAGATGTGCT